>JALYZH010000285.1 GCA_030948945.1 Gemmatimonadota bacterium
CCTGGCAGAACACGCTTCACGTTCGCGGCAATCGGACGACCGTGGCGTATTCGGCAACCGTCTTCCCGGATATCCATCCGTACATGATCGCCGCAGGCTACGCCGCGACGGTCTCGTTGACGGGCGGATCGGAGTCGTACACGTACAAGCCGGCCGCGACCGGGTTGCTCGGCGCGACCGAGTACTACTACGTCGACGGGAAGCAGTATAGGATCTTCGGCGCGAAGGCGGACATCGATTTCGATATGGCCGCCGGCGGTGCACTGGTCGCGACTCTCAAACGCACAGGTCTCTACCAGCCGCCGGTTGATCTTGCGGTTCCGACGATCGTCGCCTCGAGCTACGGCACCGCGGTGGCGCCCGTCGCCGATTCAATCGCGCTTACGATCGCGGGGTTCGCGGCGGGTGTCATCCGCTCGTTCAAGATGGCCACCGGCAACAAGATCGCGCAGCGCGGGAACCTGAACGCGCCGGGCTCGATCGCCACACACCGGATCCGGGAGCGGAAGTTCACCTGGGAGATCGTGCTCGAGGATGAGCTCGTTGGCACCAAGGACTTCGAGAACCTGGAGCTCACGAACGCTGTGAACGCGCTCTCCTTTACCTTGGGCGCAACCCAGTACAACAAGCTGACCTGGTCGGCCCCCAACGCGCGCATCGAATCGGTTGCCAAGGCCGATGATGCCGGGACGCAGCTGATCAAGCTCTCGGGCGGTCTCTACGATTCCGTCGCCGCGGCAAACGATGCGGCCTCATTCCTCTTCAACTGATCAATGTTCACGCAATCGATACTCCCTGACGAGATAGTGATTCCGCTCGACGCCGCTGGGTTCAAGGGCGTCGCCGCGGTCGCTCGGCCGCTCGACGTGATCGACGCGTCCAAATGGCGCGACGCCTTCCCGACAGAGGCCGGCCGGAATATCGCCGCGACCGAGCTCGTAAGGGCACAGCTGATCCGGATCGAGGGCATGGTGATGAAAGCAGCTGACGGAAGCACCGTCTCCTACGACCACACGAACCCCAAGCATTTCAGGTCGATAGGGGTCGCGATGCGCAACGCGATCTACAACGGCCTCATGGAAAGAGCAAGCGTTTCGGAGGAGCAGGAAAAAAACTCCGACTCGCCGTCCGTCTCGGGCGGCACGAGCGGTACGGAAAGCTCCCCTGCGGCAGCTGCAGCGAGCGAACCCGCGACGAGCTGACCTGCGGCCTTAAGGGTCACGAGCGGGCGGAGAAGGCGCTCCCGTTTTACAAGATCGAGATGGGCTGGGCGCGAAAGGCGATCCACACGACCAAGTGTCCGTGGAGCGTCGCCCTGGCCGACGCCCGAGTGAATAGGTGGCTTACCGCCTATGGGCTTTTGGAGCGATGGAAGAAGTGGCCACCGGGCCGCGAAGATCCACAACTGATGGAAGCCCTGCTCGTGATCGCTGGCGAGCACAACCGCATGGACGCTGAACGAATCGAAGCGGCGCGAGCTAAGAGGACATAGTGGCAAAGGTACAGGTCGACCTGATCGGCGATGCGAAAGACGTCTCTCGCGAAATCAATAAAACGATTCGCGAGGTGTCTCTGCTCGGGCAAGCGATCGACACGAGCAACGACATCGCGGTCCGGACCTGGAAGAATTCTGCCAACGCCGCGAAGGAGTATTTGAACGTCGCCGGCGCGACCACTGAGCAGCAGCTCAAGCTCGAAGTAGCGATGCGCCGAACCGAGGACCGCCTCGCCTCGCACGCCGGTGCCACCGCGAGGAGCACTCGCAACATGGGGTTCTTCTCCGCACTTACTGCCGAGGCGAGCGAACATCTGGGAGAGCACTCGCTCGCGATCGGTCGCGTCGAACGCAATCTCGCGAGCTTTGCCGAGAAAGGCCTGGACGTTAATTCGACCCTGGGCCTCATGGTCACGAGCTTGGGCAAGTTCGCCATCGGAAGCGTGGAGATCACGGCGGTGCTCGCTGGAATCGATGCGATCATCGGCGCCTACGACTACTTCACGAAAGCGACGCGCGAGGCGACGAAGGCGCAGGAAGCACTTGTCAAGGCGGGCGAGTCGAGATGGCAGGCCGTCGGAATTGAAAGCCCCGCGGCCAAAGAGTTCAACGCGATGCTCGTTGAACGGGTCAGTCTGACCAAACAATTATCCGAAGCAGAGGCGTTACACGACAGGCAACTGAACTCAGTTCTCGGGCGCAATCAGGCGAAAGTAATTCAGCGGGACGTGATCGACCCGCTAGAAAAGAAGCTGCATGCTTTGCAACTCTCGATCAACGAAGCCGAGACGAAGGGCGTCGGCAAGCTAAAAACGGTGACGACCCACTCGGACGAGAAAAAGAATGAAGCTGAAGCCCACCGTCTTTTTCTGGCACAGTTGCATGAGGCCGAGAGGATGGGCAAGGCCGCGATCGCCGCATTGGACAAGCGAATGAAGGACGACGAGAAGACCCGCGATGATTTAGGCGCGCGCGACGTAAAGCTGCAGGAGACGAAAGCGTCGGCGATGGACATTGCCTCGCCGGCGGGCGCGCTCTCGCATCTGGCCGTCATCAAGGCCAAGCACGATCTCCGGATGAAAGAGATCGACGAGACGATCAAGGACGCCGATCTCATGAGGGAGGCCAAGAAGCAGGCCGGCGACGAGGAGTTGGCGGAGATCGAGGCGCTCAATCGTAGAATCGCCGCAGAGAATGCGCGCCACGATGCGACGGAGGTCAAACGCGAAGAGACCGACGCAAAGAAGCACGAAGCGATCGTCAAGAGAAAAGCTCAGATGATCGAGTCTGCCGAGAATGGCGCGGCACAAGCCATCATCAGCGGCCGCAAGGATCTCGGACGCGCGCTCCTCCGTGCTGCGCTCGAGCCCGAGATAAAGCTCATGGAAGGCCTGGCTGCTAAGCAGTTCGCTCTGGCCGCCGGGGATTTTGCCGACGGCAATTGGGCCGGGGGAGCTCACCACCTAGTGGCTGGCGCCGTGTTCGCGACCGAGGCCGGCGTAATTGCTGGCATCGCCCAGGGCGGCGGTGGTGGCGCAGGGGGCGCCGGAGGAAGTGGCGGCGGCGCCGGATCCGCGGGTGCGCAGCTCGGCGCGAGAGGTGTTCAGACCGATCAGTTGCTCAAGATCGAGATTGTCAACGTGACCAAGGATCAGAACGGTCGCGAGGTCGCACGCACCAGTCAGATGATCCAGCGACTAAATGATCTGAACATGCCCGTGAGGGTTACACTGTAAAATGCGTGAACGCGACAGAGATACCCGCGCCGGACTTTATGCAATCGTCTGTCTTCCGACAGGAAGAGAATACGTTGGAAGCAGCTACCGGCTGCTCAAGCGGTTCCATTATCACCGCACAACCCTACGCCACGGCAAGCATCACAATCGCTTCCTGCAGAGAGAATGGGACACGCATGGAGGCGGCGCGTTCGACTTCCGGGTCTTAGCTATTACCGGACCGGACCCTCGCTATCTGCTTGAGTGCGAGGATCGGCTAATCGCGTCGTCAATCGCGAGCGGCCTGTCCATGAATGCAGCTCTCTCGGCAACGACGACGCGCCATAGCGACGGAACCCGCGCAAAGATACGAGAGGCCCTGCGAAAGAGCCCCACCTTTGCGGCAACTCTCGCCCGAATCGGCAAGGCGAATCGCGGCAAGAAGCGGACGCCCGAGATGCGCAAGCGACAGTCGGAGCGAATGATGGGCCACAAGCGGTCCCCGGTCAGCATCGCTAGGCATCGCGAAACGATGAAGGGGATTGTGCGCAGGCCGGAGTGGGGAGCCGCGATCTCAGCGGCGAAGAAGGGCAAGAAGTTTACCGAGGCGCACCGTGCAGCCCTGCGCGCGGCGCATCAATGCAAGCGACTCGCGGGGAAAGCCTAATGTCGTCGAAGCCCTTACTTCTCAGTGATAATTGGTTTGAATCGGTGCTCCTTAATCCGAGCTATGCCATCGCCGTTGATCAGCCCCTCGTTTCAGGAAGAGAGCTTTTTCGCGTTGCCGACAATCTCCGCGATCTGACATCATGCACGACACCGACGCTGAACACGAGGGTGAATTTCTACGTCGTCCTCCCCACTGCCAAAGCGCCCACGATTCTCATCTTGGACCGCGGGCACAATCTCGCAGGGAAGAACTGCGCTCTCGCAGGCTATGCCGACCCCGGGTTCGTTACTCAGAACTATACCTACACCTTCACAGTACCCTCAACGCCAGGCGGTCTCGGCACGGACGCGAATGGTTGCCTGACGAGCGACGGCGTGTGGTGGCGTAGCTTTTCAGGCCTGCCCGCTTCAGCCGTATGGTCGGTCGCTCCCGCACCCTTGGGGGTCGGCATCGCACCAATTCTCACCGGCGTCTACCTCGGAACGTCCTACCGCTTCCCCGAATACCTGAACGCTCCGGCGGCCTACGACTACGGGACCACGATCAAGCATATGAGGAACGAGCTGTCACGCGGCGGCGTTCGCTCGAAATCACGTCCCCTGAACTTCGACAAGCTCGCGTTCAACGTGCATCTCGATTCAGCAGACTACTCGGGATTCGATACAGAGGTGAGGCGGCTTCTCCGTTACGGTCAGCCGTGGTGGTTCTGTCTCGACGACTCGGACGCTACTGGCTCAGGGCTGATGCGACTGTTCCAGTCCTCCGCGGACATGGATTACAACCCGCAGGTCAATCCGGTCCACCGCGAAATTCAGTTCCAGCTCGAAGAAGTAATTCCGACGCTTTTCGTGTAATGGCCTCAGCCTACGAAATCGCCGCACGCGGCCCTCTCGCATCAATCATCCAAGCCACGCAGAGACTTAACCCCTGCATGGAGCTGGATGTTGACGTGCTCGCGGTCACGCGGGCGGCGGGTTTGTCCACCGCGGCGGACTGGACAGCGGGCACGCTGACGAGTGTCACCGCGGACACCAAGACCGGCGCGCTACGGCTCACAGAGTCCGACGTGTCGCTCTTCTCGCAGACCGCATCGTCCACGGTCCACCACTACCTGACCGATGCAGCGAACGGGGTAGAGGAATACGCGCTCGATTTCTTCCCCAACCCCTCGGTCATGCAGGGCGTGTCGTTCACGCTCTCGAAGCTGAACCTGCACCTTCGGATGGGGAATCTCAAAGGCTATCTCCGGGTCCAGGTCTACTACTACGACGAATTCTGGCGGCTGGTGTCGATGGGCGACCCGATCGACATTCTCTCGGACGACATCGTGGCTGTCGTAGGAACCTCGGGCGGCGTTTATACGATTGACTTCCGCGCGCGCGGTCACCGCTACGTCTTCCCTTCCGGCTTCCAGAACACGGTGACGGGTACGGGCTACGACGGGAGCAATGCCCGGACAGTCCTCCCGGACGGCAAGGGCTACTCGCACTTGAACAACATCGCGCGCGGACTCTCGATCTCGATACTGCCGCAGGGCCAGAACGCGGTCGACGCGTGGATCGGCTGCATAGCTAACGCTACGGCGGCACAGTTCGACACGACTCAGTTCTGGCGCCACGCAGCCAACCGAGAGTGCGGCCCGTTCGATCCCCGGAACCCGCCATTCTCCGGCCCGACGACAAACAAGAACCCGGACAACTACCTGCTGACGGGCGCCGTTCCGAACTATGGCGCCAAGGTCGTCACCAATGGATCGTGGGGGATCGCGAGGCGCATCTGGACCGCACAGAGAGCGCAGAGCCCCTACACATGGGAGCAGCCGTACCACGAACTGAAGGTCGTCGGCTACGCAACAACAGGGACCGCGGTCAATGTGCTGGACATGGGAGCCACGCCCACGAACCCGGTGGAGCTACGGCTGGATGACGTTCAACCGCAGGGCACATCGCTTTCCTACGTCTTGAAAGGCTCCAACACCGCGTCGACCTGGCCGTGGACAGCGATCTCAGCGAATACTGACGGGTCGATACTGACAGGCTCCGACCTGTACCGCTGGTATCAAC
>JALYZH010000288.1 GCA_030948945.1 Gemmatimonadota bacterium
GTTGATAACGCTCAGCGCGCTCGTGTTCGCGGCGCGCACGCCGACACGCCCCCGACCAAACAGATTCCCATCGATTCGATAATCATTGCTTCGCGTGTCGCGGTGCCTGGGATATCCCCGCTCGGAAGGCGCGATGGAGTCTCCCCAGATGCGCACGCCCGTAGAATCGTCGACGAACAGGTTCGCGACGATCACGTTGTTCTGACCGTGCTCGATGGCGATCCCGGTGCGGTTGTCGAGGAACCGGTTGCCGACGATCCTCGAGCCGTAACTGTAGCCGCCCCACATCCCGTACTCGCAACCTTCGACGAAGTTGCGAATGAAAGCGTTGCGGCTGAAGGTTGCCTCGATCCCGTTGGCGGGCGCGAAGCTGAAATCGTTCAGGTAAAAGAGATTGTCGTTCGCTCCGCCCTCGCCGGTGTCCATCGTGGTTTGGCCGGCCCAGAGGAACACCCCGTCACCGCCGTGTGTCATCGAGTTGAAGGCAACGACATTCTTGCTGCTCTGCTCGTACATCAGCAGATCCGCGGCGTCCTGACCGCGGCGATAGAAGCCTTCGCTGTATCCCCGGACGTTGTAGTCGACGCGGTTGTGCATGATCGAGTTGCCGCTCGATCGGTAGAGGCCGATGCCCACACCGGAGTTGAACGAGAAGCTGTTGTTCCAGATGCGAAGACCGTTCGTCCGCGCGAGCATCACCCCGTTCATTCCCTGAGTAACAGCGTTGCCGCGAATCTCACCAGCTTCGACATCGCTCAGGTACGCGCCCGCACCGTAGCGCAGCCACTCCTCCTTCTCGTTGTGATGGAACGAGAGCCAATCGACCAGACTCTCGTGCTCGATCACGCTGTAGAGCCTCGGCTTCCAGTTGTAGCTCAGATCGTTGTCGATGAGGGTGAGATTCTTCGTGCGGCGCGCGAGGATTCCAACCTTGTAGCCGCGGATGCGGGCGTTCGTGATGCGGACGTTTCGCCCACCATCGACGCGAATCGCTACTCCTCGAGCGAGGTCCGGGTTCGAGTCAGGTGCGATCCCTTCCATTGTGGCGTCGGAGAAATCGACGGTGATGTCGTCGCCGCGGATGGTGACTACAGCGGAGTCGAGCGACTCCGGGGCGGCCAGGCGATAGACCCTGGGCGCAATTCGCGCGGATCGTGTGATTACAAGTCCCGGTCGGAGGTCGATTGTCGGAAGATTCGCCGATGTCGCGGCATTCTGCGCCTGGGCAAGAGGCGCCGTTACAAGGGTTATCCCTAGTAACGCGAGCGAGACGGGGGTCGGCATTGGGAAATACTACATACTTGCTCGTCCGCAGGCATCTGGACGGTCGAAAAGCTCCCGGTTAGCCACCGAGAGGGAAGATTGAACACGGATGCTTCGGATTTGGGGCCGATGCTTGGGATCGCTCCGAGCGGCGTGACGGCTCCATCAGGCGGTCCGTGATCTTTTTGTTTGTTCGTCTCGCAGTGCGGGTCAGATCTGCGTCTGAAGCATCCTGAGCGGCGGTTCCCAGAAATCCGGGTCCGGCGAGTTGGGCCGTAATGCCTTTTGGAACGATCCGAAGCATCCTCTCCGAATCCGAAGCATCCGTGTCAAGTCTTCCGTCTCGGTGGCCTGCCCGAAACTGGCTCGTCATACGATAGAAGAGAACACCACCGGTCGGAGTGAATACCGGGTCAGCGATATCAGGGAAGAAATGTGAAAAAGTACTGCAACTTTTGCGGGGCGCCGATGAAGGATTCGGCGAAAGAGTGCGAGCAATGTGGATGGGATCGGTCGCAGGACGGACCTCCAACCTCGGATCCGGCAGACAGGAAGGCTCGAATTGGAGTCGCAGTTGGGCTCGGCGTCGCCTACGTCGTAGTGAGCATCCTGATTCATGGAGCGCCGGATGTCGCTCGCGCCACTACCGTCACGAGTCCGATCTACGCTTCGCCCGATTTCAGCGCAGCGCCGACGAGTCAGCCAGTGGTCGCGCCGGCGATATCGATAGGCGCGCCCCCGACAACCGTTTTGGGAGCCGCCGCCAGACCCGCCACGGCCACGAAACCTCTCACGATAAAAGTCGCCGACAACAAAGCCGCGCGCATCCAGGCCAGCGACGCGCTCACCTACGATTTTGTGATTCCGGAAATCGACCAGAAGTGTCGCCTGTCCGGCCAACTGCACGGAACCAGCGGTTTTGACAGCAATCTCGAGACGTTTCTGCTCACCGACGACGAGTACATGCTGTGGCACGCGAACCCCGCGGCGATTCCGCATTCATCGTGGGACACCATCCGCGGATCAGAGACGACCCTGAGCTACGATCTTCCCGGCCCCGGCGTTTATCACCTCGTCATATCGAACGAGATGTCGCCCTCCAGCAAGACGGTCCAGGTAAAAGCACAAGTCAAGTGCACTAGATAGGCGGCGAAGCTGCTTCGCTGGCGGCGCTCTCGATGAGGTCGTGCAGTTCCTCGTCGGTCGTTTGACTGAAGTCGTCGTACCAGAGCCCGACAGCCCGAAACGGTTCCGGAGTTACGGCACAGACTATGTCGTCGACCTGAGTCTTGAGCGCTGTGCAGGTATCGGGCGGCGCCACGGGCACAGCGACGACAATTTGTTTTGCGCCCTCTCTCCTCAGCGCGGTGACGGCGGCCCGCATCGTCGATCCCGTGGCGAGGCCATCGTCGACCAGGATCACGGTGTGTTCCCGCACATCGGGCGGCGGACGATCTCCGCGATATTGCCGCTCGCGACGCTCGAGCTCCTGCTTCTCGATCGCGGTCACGCGCTCGATCGTCTCCGGCGGTATCTCGAGCATGCGCAGCAGCTCTTCGTCCAGCACCCGCACGCCGCCGGTAGCGATGGCTCCCATGGCGAGCTCTTCGTACCCAGGGAACCCGAGCTTTCGCACCACGAATACGTCGAGCGGTGCGTGTAGCGCCCGTGCCACTTCGTACGCTACCGGCACACCTCCCCGCGGTAGGGCAAGCACCAGCACGTCACTTCGATCTGCGTATGCCGAAAGCTCGGCGGCGAGGCGCCGACCTGCATCTCGGCGGTCGCGGAAAATGGGCGGCATTCAATGGTCTCGGTGCGTGGTACCGTCGATACCGCAGGGAACTTGCCATCAGCGCGATTTTTCTTGCCGGCCTCCCTGGGCGCACCTACCTTGGACGCCGTGACTGATCATTACGCTCTCACCAAAAGGACATTTCTCGCCGGCGCGCAGTGCCTCAAGCGCCTGTGGTGGGAGATGTACGATCTCACGGCGCCGGAAACGCGTCCGTCGATCGCGGCGCGTTTCCGTATGGATGAAGGGATCAAGGTTGGAATACGGGCTCGCGAATACGTCCCCGGCGGGACGCTTATCTCCCGCGGAGGACGGAGCCTGCGCGTGATCCTCGACGAGAGCGACAAGGCGATCAGGAATGCTTCGATCCCGGCTATCTACGAAGCCGCGGTAATCTCCAACGACGTCCTCGTTTTTCCCGATATCCTCCAGCGCATCGATGGCGGGTTCTCCCTGATCGAGGTCAAATCGAAGACCTCGGTAAGCGAGAGCAAACACATCCCCGACATCGCCGTCCAGGCGTACGTGCTTCGCTCCGCTGGCGTGCCCGTCATTCGCTGCGAGATCATGCATCTGAATCGAGAGTGCAGGTATCCCGACCTGTCGAATCTCTTCGTCCGCGAGGATGTCACCGAGATGGTCGAGATGCGTCTCGAGACTATCGCGGCCGAGATTCGCTCGCAGCTCCTGGTGACACGGCTCCCGATCGCTCCCAACGTCGAGACAGGCCCGCAATGCAATCGTCCAGATCCGTGTCCGTTCATCGATCGCTGCTGGCCGGAGACGCCGAGCGATCACGTTACGACGCTTTACAGGGTGTCGGAGAAGATGCTGACGGAATTCGCGGCATCGGGATGGAATACGATTCGCGACCTGCCCGACGACGTGAAGCTGGGCGCCATCGCCGCGAGACAAAGACGCGCTCTGCGCGAAGGGCATCGCGTCGTCGAGCGTGAGGCGCTCCTCAAGGCGATGAGCACTCTCGTCTATCCCGTTGCGCACATCGACTTCGAGACCATCCAGCCCGCGATTCCAGTCTGGGACGGGTGCAGGCCCTACGATCAGATTCCGGTGCAATTGAGCTGTCATATTGTCGAAGCCGATCATACCGAGCGTCACTTCTCGTGGCTTTTCGACGGCGTCGGTGACCCGCGCCCCGGCATGGCGAAGGCGATCCTCGATGCGTGCCGGTCGGCAGCGACAATAACCACCTACAGCCCGCAATTCGAGCGAAGCTGCATCGAGTTCGTCGCGAGAGCGTGTCCCGAGCACGCGGCAGCATTGGGCGGAATCGCGGGGAATCTGGTCGATCTGATGCCGATCGTGCGCGACCACGTCTATGACGAGAAGTTCGGCGGCAGCTTCAGCATCAAGAAAGTTCTGCCGGCGCTGGCGCCGGAGATGAGCTACGACGATCTCGAGATCTCTGACGGAGAAACGGCGAGCGTCATGCTGGCCAAGCTGATATTTGGCGGTTCGAGAGTCCGCGCCGATGAGCGAGAGCAATTGCGGCACGCCCTGCTCAAGTACGGCGAGCACGACACGAAGGGGATGGTCGTGCTATCGAACACACTCGCCGGGCTTGCAAGCCTGAGCTGACCTACACTCACCGCTGACTAGTACGTCGAAGCTCAGCCCGATTCAGGGAAAACCTGTAAGCCGGACTCTTATTTGCAGCGACTCATCCGTCCGCCCGGAGATGAGGAAAGAGTGAACCGCATAATGATAAAGTGCCCGAAAACGGGGAAAATGATCTATACGGGTTTTGCGATGGACGCCGAGACCTTCGCAATTTCGCCTATCGAGGATCAGGACCCTATCCAGTGTCCGGAGTGCCACCAATTGCACCGGTGGAAGAAACGGGATGCAATCCTCGAGCGCGAAACGTCGGCGCGACCCAGTGAGCGGTAGAGTCCCTTCCTTTTTTTGGGAACATCTTTTCACATAAGCGCATCGGGTTGTACGGGAAAGAATCTTGCAGCGTCAAGCAGACTTTCTGAGCCCACCCAGCAACTCGATGGACGACACAAGAAAATCCGAAGCAATAGCGGCCGCGCGGCGTGAGATCGCGAGACGGATCGCTCGATTCTGCACGACGCTGACCGAGGAGGAGCTCAACCGCCTGCTCGATGGCATGGCCTACGTGCAGTGGAAGTACGACGTCGCGCCCATCGTGTCCGAGTCCGACCCGACCAGACGCGCACTGCGCGAGGTGAGGGAATAGCGAACTGGCCCGAGGCAGTTCACCGATTGGCTAGCTGCTGCCTGATTTGCGCGACGGCGTCGTCGATCTTGTATTGAAGAAAAACATTCCCCAACGCCGGCGTCGCTTTGGTCGGATCACCGTCGACTCCCGTGCCGGCTGTTTGCACGCCCGAGCTCGGCGCCAGCTTGTCAGACCGAATCCAGCGGTGCTGCGCGTCGAGCGCCATCAGCTCGGAGGTGTCATCTGTACCAGCGTGCACGTCGTGATTCGTGATTCCATGTGACGCTTCGTAGGCGCGCGCCTGTTCCTTGGCCTTGAAATACACGTCGGGAACATAGAAAACACGAACGCCGCGCGGCCTCCATTGGGCGTCGAGCTCCTTTGTCACGGCACCCAGCACATCCTGACCGTCGCCGTGATCTCCCATTATGAAGATGTTCCTGAATCCTGCGTCGGCTGCGCTGAGCGCCATGTCGTGGACGATGGCATGGTACGTTTGCGGCGTAACGGTCACCGAGCCGGGAAATCTCATGTGAGCCGTCTTCTTCACCGCATCACCGGTGACGGCGAACGGCAGCGTTGGATAGACGAGCGCATGGCCGAGCTTGATCGCGATTGCGCCGGCGAGATAGCGCGCGATGAAGTTGTGCTTCCCGATCGCCATGTGCGGGCCGTTCTGCTCGGTGCTGCCGATGTAGATGATCGCGCTCGTCTTGCCCGACTTT
>JALYZH010000303.1 GCA_030948945.1 Gemmatimonadota bacterium
GTAATGTCGATGCGCGGATGTCCTCGCTGCAGGGCGACGACGACATGACGTTCAAGACGGTGAACGGCTCGGTCTCGATTTACGTTCCGGCGCGCTTCGACGCGAAATTCCGCTTCGACACCGTGCATGGAGGAATCGACAGCGACTTCCCGATGACGCTTTCAGGTCGCTGGGGTCCCCGTCACGCCTCCGGTACGATCGGGAGCGGTGGGCGCGACATCAGAGCGAGCAGCGTCAACGGCAGCATCGAGCTGAGAAAACAATAGCCGGAGGTACTTGAAAAAAGGGGAGCCAGATGGCTCCCCTTTTTTTGCCGGTGCTGGCCGACTATCTCTCCGAACTACGATACGCCGAGGACGAGATGAAGCGGCCACCGGTCGCGGACGTTGCGGTGCTTTCCGATCATGCCTTCAGCCACCACGCGCCGATCTGGTGGGGCAATCTTCTGATGATTTTCATCGAAGGGACCGCCTTCGCGATTCTTGCTGCAACGTACTTCTACATTCGGTGTAACTTCGACGCCTGGCCGCCGCCGCGCACTCTGCTGCCCGACCTCGGCGTCTCCTCGCTCAACCTGCTGGTGATCGTAGTGAGCGCCGCACCGTTCTGGAATGCGGCGCGCCTCGCGCTTCGGCACGAGCGTCCACGAGTAGTGGGAGCATGGCTTGCGCTTGGCGTTCTATTCGGCGTCGCAGCTATCGTGCTGCGCATCATGGAATTCCCGGCGCTGCATACTCGCTGGAACTCCAACGCCTATGGTACGATTACCTGGACGATTCTTGCCGTCCATTTCGCGCATCTGCTCGCTGGAACCATCCAGACGCTGCTGATAGGGTTAGTGATGTTCGTCGGGCCGGTCGAGGATAAACATTACGCGGACGCAACGGTGATGGCGGTGTACTGGTACTTCATCGTGATCTCGTGGGTGGCTCTCTACGCGATCGTCTTCATCGCGCCAAGGTTCATCTGACCGTCCCTGTCGCCCACGAGCAAGCTGCGAAGACTTGGTCGCGAAACGGAGTCAGGGCGAGCGCTTCGCTGCTGCGGTCAAACTCACACCTATGTAAAGCGACCGCTGCGAGCCCGGCTCGTAGAACTTTCCGCCCGCCGCGTTGACGCTCACCGATGAGACGTAGCGTCGGTTGAAAAGATTCTGCGCACCAAGGGTGATCTCAGCGCCCGACAGTCCCATCGATGCGCTGCTAACCAGCCGGGCGTTGACTATCGCGTAGCCGGGCGACCTCTCCGAGTTGGCGTCGTTCACGGCCATCCTGTCCGAGAATGTCGCTTCGGTGACGAGCGTGCCGAGGAAGCTCCGCGCCGTTGCGCTTGCCTGCAGGGTCTGTCGAGGGATACCCGGGATTTGATTTCCCGCGAAATGCGCGGTGTCGACGGTGAAATCGACAAATCGGTAATTCGCGTAGGTGTACGCGCCGCCCAACTCGAGCGGTCCCGCGGTCAGGCCGGTGCCTAGCTCCACGCCGCGCCGCGAAGTGCGTCCGGCGTTTCGAAAGTACCGGCGGCCGCCGCCGCCAGGGATATCGTATGGAATCAGCTCGTCCCGGACGGTTGTGGCAAATAGCGCTGCGTTGTATTGCCATCCTGACGATCTCACGCCCTTCACGCCAATCTCGTAAGTGACAGACCGCTGCGGCTTCAGGTCCCGGTTGATTCCTGCCGCTCCGCTTGGCTGGTTCCCCAGCTCCGTGGCCGTCGGAGTCTCAAACGCAGTTGAGATGTTGGCGTACGCGCTCTGTAGTGGGGAAAGCCGGGCGAGGAATCCCACCATTGGACTTATCGCGTCCAGAAGACGATTCCCCGAATCGTCGGGATTGGTCGCGGTAATCAACCGGTCTCTCACCTCGAAGCGGATCCTGTCGGCACGAGCGGCCGCTGTCAGAGTGTATCGCTCGCCCAGCTGCAGCTCGTCTCGGAGGTACGACCCAATCGAGGAGATGATCTCTCGCTGATTGAGTGTGACACTCCCTCGTTCCGTAGTCGGATTCGGGCATGTGAAGGTGGGAACGGTGATTGGCGGGATGTCGTTGCAGTTGGTGTAGTTGAGGCGCATGTCGTTCTGCCGCTGCAATTCGGCTCCTGCGGTGAGCCGTTGGTCCGTACCGAGCACGGAAAGCGGAAGAGTTCCGCGCACATTTCCGCCTGATGTCGTCCTCCCTACGTCCACAATGGCAAACGTCAGCGGATTAGCCAGCGACCGCGTGCCGGCGTAAGCCGATGCCTCTACTTCGCCGCGGCCGCCGATGCGACGCGTGGTGAAACCAACTTGTGACTGGGTGACGATTTTTCGCGTTGCTTTGCGTATCGCTAGCGGGTCGGCTATTCTCGGATCAGCGTTGAATTGCGCCCGCGTCAAGGCGCCCGGATTCTCCGCCAGCGGCGTGTTCACACCGAGCCATTCGACGGCGTACGAGCCCGCGCCTGCTTCGAGCGACACACGCGCAAAACCATTGGTCATCCGCTGCCGCGAGTAATCGCGATAGCCCTCGCTCTCGGTTCTGGCAACATTCCCCTGGTAGAGAAATCCTCCCGCACTTCCACCGCCCTTTCCCACGATACGCCGCGTTCCAAACGCACCCGTCGACAACCGCGCCTGCGCTGATACAGGGACGGGAAGAGGATCGCTGGTTCGAATGTCGACGACGCCCCCACCCGCGTTTCCGTAGAGCGACGACGCGCTGCCGCGCATCACCTCCACGCGACCGACAGATTCCAGGTCGAGGTAGTCCACCGGTGTCTGTCCGTCCGGGAGCGTAAGGGGAATGCCGTCGCGGAGCACTCGAATTCCGCGCACGCCGAACGCGGAGCGCGCACCGAACCCGCGGATGGAGATGCGCGGATCCTGGGAAGGATTGTTTCGGTTGGAGACGGAGAGCCCCGGTACGAGCCACAGTGTCTCGTCGAGCGAGAGATGGCGCTCTCCGGGCCGCGTCGAGTCGGGAGTCTGGACACTAACTGCGAACGGAAGATCGAGCGGAGAATGAGTGCCGCGCCCGACCTCCACCACCACCGGCGCAAGTCGCGTGGCCGTGGTATCCTGCGCGTGGACTGGCGCGGCAATGAATACGAGGACCAGTACCTCGAGAGCCTCCACGCGTAAGCCCGCAAAATTCATCCTTCTATATATCGAGCGGGGACACCACGCTCAACTCGGCCCGGTGCTATATGCCGAGCTTAACCCTCGTCGAGGACTTTCCTGACTGTCTGGAGCAGAGCTTCTGACGTAAAGGGCTTCTGAAGAAAACTCTTCGACGGCTCGATGAAACCGCGACGTATGATGTCGTCGTCCGTGTACCCGGACATGTACAGGGACTTAATGGTCGGACGGATTCCCGACAGCCGCTCTACCAGTCCTCGACCGTTCATGCCAGGCATCACGATGTCAGTCAGTACGAGATCGATCTGGCCCATTTCTCTGGACGCGATTTCCATCGCCTCGCGACCGTGCTGCGCCGGAATCACGCGATAGCCCTGCCTCTCGAGAATTCGCGAAGCCAATCCACGGACTGCTTCCTCGTCCTCGACGAGCAGAATGGTCTCTGAGCCGCGATTCGGAGTTTTCGCTGCTATGGAGGGCTCTCCGGCGCCGCCAAAAGCCGCCGCCGCGCTCACCTCAGGGAAGTACAGCTTGAGCGTGGTACCATGTCCGGGCTCACTGTATATCCAGACGTATCCGCCAGACTGTTTCACGATTCCGTAGACGGTGGCGAGCCCAAGCCCCGTGCCCTTGCCGGCTTCCTTGGTGGTGAAGAATGGGTCGAACGCGTGCTCCCTGGTGTCCCGATTCATGCCGACGCCCGTATCGCCCACGGCTAACATCACGTACCGCCCCGATACGACAGGTGCGTGCTCGCTCGTGTAGTTATCGTCCAGCTCGACGTTTCTCGTCTCGATGTTGATCCGCCCGCCCTGAGGCATGGCGTCCCGCGCATTGACCACCAGGTTGACGAGCACTTGCTCGAGCTGTCCGGGGTCCGCCACGAGGTAGCCCCGTGCGCTGCACTGCGAAGTAATAGAGATGTCCTCTCCGATAAGTCTGCGCAGCATCGGCTCGACGGTTCCAACGACCGAGTTCATGTCGAGCACGCGGGGCTGCAGGATCTGCTTGCGGCTGAAGGCGAGAAGCTGCCGCGTCAGCGACGACGCTCTCTCGGCGGCGCTCTTGATCTGCTTCACGTCATCGCTGCGCGGATCCGTAGGGTCGAATCCCTCGAGGATGATCTCGGTGTTGAGCCGGATCACGGTGAGCAGATTGTTGAAATCATGGGCGATTCCGCCCGCGAGACGCCCCACCGCATCCATCTTCTGCGATTGGCGGAACTGCTCCTCGAGATTTCGGCGCTCAGTGAGGTCGATCGAGACGCGGACGAAGCCGAGCACGCGCCCCCGCTCGTCCAGCACTGGCGACATTGTGAGGAGGGCGGGGAACGGCTTGCCCGTTTTGCCCTGAACCAGAAATTCGCCCGTCCAACTTTCGCCGGCCGCGCCGCGCACATCGATCTCAGCCCCGTGCTCACGGAGAAATGGTGACGGCGTCAGCTCCTGAATCGTTTTGCCGACTGCCTCTTCAGCCGCCCAGCCGTAAAGATTCTCGGCGAACTTGTTCCAGAAAATCACGATGCCGTCCGGATCGGTTGCCACGACGGCCTGCTGCACGGCGTTGAGCAGCTGCGCCTGGAATCTTATCGCCGCTTCGGAGCGCGTCCGCTCCGTGACGTCCGTCATGGCGCCGATGATGCGCAGTGGTGCGCCAGTATTGTCACGCGCGACGTAGCCGCGATCCGTCACGTTCGCATAGCTGCCATTGGCGCGCAGATAGCGATACTGGTCACTCCAGTTCGTGCCGCCGTGATCGAGCACGCCCTGAAGACCGGCGACCACACGATCCCGGTCCTCCGGGTGCAAATGATCTTGCCACCACTTT
This sequence comes from Gemmatimonadota bacterium, assembly GCA_030948945.1. The sequence goes on from JALYZH010000303.1 coordinate 4,943, forward strand.
ATCTCGGGGTATATCTGGTTTTGTTTGTGCCCGAACACTGTCTCCACCGAGTCGTTCCAGACGAGAGCGTTGGTCTTGATGTTCCAGTCCCAGATTACGTCCGTCGTAGCCTTGGCGACAAACCTCAGGCGTTCGTCGGTGCTTCTCACGGCACGCTCGGCTTGGCGCTGGTCGGTCACATCGACCACGATCGCGACCGCGGCGACCACCTTTCCGCTGCCATCCACAACCGGCGCGGAGCTCATACGGATGAATCCGTCGCTCCCGTCGCCGCGTTGAATTCGTATCTCTTCGCCGCGAACTGGTTCGCTGCTGACTACCGTCCGGGCAAGCGGCCACTCGAGAGGTAAATAAATGTCGCCATTGGCATGAAATCCGACCCACTCGTGGTAGCTGTGAAGGTCAGGCGCCGGCTTGAACGAGGTCCGGAAGATCTCCGTCATCTGTGCGTTGACTGACACGAGCCGGCCCGACGGCACCTCCGCTACGACCACCCCCACCGGCATTTGCTGCTGTACCGCATGGGCCAGAGTGCGCTCGGCGACGAGTCGGAGGTGGGTGTCGTGCGCCGTTCGCTCTGCGACTCGTCTCTGGATCTCTGATATGACCGCTGATCCCAGGGCGGTCAGCGTGTCCATATCCCGCGCGCTCCACTGCCGAGGCTGATCGGCCATGGCGCACAGGACGCCCAGCACTTGTCCGTCGTCGTTGATGAGGGGAACGCCGGCGTACGCCTTTGCCCTGATCTGACGCGCAGCGGCTAGCGGTTCTTTCGCGGCGTCTGGCACCACGATCGCGTCGCCGCAAGCGACCACGTCCTGGCAGAAACAGACATTGAGCGGACTCCAGCCCGGCGAGAGTGTCCCTCCGGCCGAAGACACACTCTTGAAATACTGGCGCTCCGATTCTACGAGCGAGATGGCTACGGTAGGGACGCCAAGTATTTGCGCGGCAAGACGCGTATAAGCGTTGAAGCGCTCGTCTTCCGCAGTTTCGAGCAGCCCTGTGTTGTGAAGAGCCGCGAGCCTGGCTGGGCTGGTTAGAGCTTGAAGGTTGGGCAATGACCGAGAAAAATGAGTAAAAACGTACTCTATTAGACGAACGAGTTCGCCTTATAGCCACTCGTTTTCACTCATTCCTCGTATTCATCCGATCCTTGCACCCAGAGGAACGACTGGATGTCTATCATGTCGCCTGGACGGAGGTCGCGGCCTTCGTGGGCCGAACTGCAACTGCCATCTCTCACCCCTCTGATCGATTGGTTATGAAAGAGGAATTGTGCGAAGATCAGACCACCCCGTTGTGGTATCTCGCGATCAGTACGAATGGATCGCCTTTGCACCACCGGACGGGGTCCGGCGTGACTTGGCGAGCGGGAGCACCAGCGAGAATATTGAGCCCTTTCCCAACTGGCTGCTCAGCGTAATCTCGGCTCCCATCCCGCGAGCGAGCCCTCGACTGATGGCGAGCCCGAGCCCGGTACCCTCGGTGGTTCGTGTAAGTCCGCGATTGAGCTGCACGAAGGGCTCGAACACCGCCTCCAGCTTGTCGGGGGGAATTCCCGGCCCGCTGTCTTCCACGTTGATCGAAACGGTTTTCTCCTGGATCGCACACGAAACTTTGATGCGCCCGCTCGCGGGAGTGAACTTCACAGCGTTGGAGAGCAGGTTGATCATTATCTGGCGCAGCTTGTCCGGGTCAGTGCGGGTGAACACTCCGCCGGGAGGCACGTCGCACACGTAATTGAGCGCTTTCGCGCGAGCAAGCGAGCTCACGACCGCGTCGAGATCGGCGATGACTGCACGCAGCGGGACGTCGATGACATCGTACTTCACTTCAGTCGCTTCCAACCTCGCGAAGTTCAGGATGTCGTTGATGATCCTGAGCAGATGCTCCTGGCTGCGTTTGATGCGCTGTAGATCCGATCTCTGCGCGTCGGTGATAGGTCCACGCAGCTCCATCTCGAGCAGGTCGACGTAGCCACCAATTGAATTGAGCGGGGTTCTCAACTCGTGGCTCATTACCGCCAGGAATTCGGCCTTGGAGCGATTGGCAGCGTCGGCTGCTTCCCATGCCTTCCTGGCCTCGCTCATGGCACTGCGAAGCTCCTCGTTGGTCAGAGCAAGCTCATGGGCCAGCTCGCGCGCCTCGGTCGTCTGATGCTCGAGTTGGCGCGCCTGGCTTTGGAGGAGCTGGTTGCTCTCTTCGAGGGCGACCATGCGCGCAGCCGCAACCTCACGCTGGCGTGACAACCTCACAGCGCGAATGACGGCACTAACCTTCGAGAACGTAAATGGCATTTCGCGCCCGCAATCCGGGTTACTCTAGGGACGATTTTTTTTGCTGTGGGGAGACACCAATCCAGCTCCGGGCCGGCGGACCACTTGCAGGCTGGACCTAACGCAGATTTGTGATATTCCGCCAGCAATCGCCGTGTTGGAGTTTCTGGCAGGCCAGTGTAATCACCGTTACTATACTTGCCCACCGCGATGGGCCCCTGCGCGTCGTCAGCAGGTTTTCACCCCTCACAGGGCGCTCCGTTCTCGATCGTCTTATGTAAATGAACACGTTGCGAACATTTCAGCTGTTCACGCTGGCGACTGTTTTGAACGTCGCAGCATGTGAACGGCCAACAAGTCCAGAGCTTTTGGCAAAGATGGATCAAGCCCAGACTGATCTACTCTCAGACACGACAGAGGAACGGCTGCTGAGTTGGAGGTTCGCTGGGAGTTGGGAGTTGATCAGGCTTCTACCGAACGGCCAGGTCAATCAAAACCTTGTGGCCAACATTGACGGTGGCGACCATCGCTTCAAGGCGTTCGTCTTCGAGCGCGTGGTCGTTCGGCTAGATCCACACGATGGCTACCCGTGCCCCCTCACGATGCGATCACTTCTGGCGATCGAAGGAGGGAATCAAGCCCTTTTTGTCCAAGGGTCAAACTTTTCCCAGGGTGTGGGCGAGCATCCCTGGTGCGGAGCAAATCTTTACACCGCCGGACGCCACGGCACTTCCCCCTTTCTCCGCATTGAGCGCCTCAGCGAAAAGAGTGTCGAGGGTATTTCCGGAACGGCTCGCATTGATGACGCCGGGAAGACAGGAGACTGCACCTTCCTCAGGCTGACGACCAACTTCCCCCTCAAGGTGGACTGCGAGCTCCGGGATTACACAGTGCAACTAGCAGTGCAAACGGGCTTCCCCAAGGAGTCCATCGCTCAGATCCGCGGCTCGTTCCCGCGGGCGCTAACAGTCTCCCGTCAGCGTCTGCGTGGGCTTCGCCTCGTAGTTCACTGCAGCGAGAAGAACACGGAGATCGGTGGATGCGAAGCCCCGTCGACTTTTTGGCGAGACCCACACTAGCAGAGCCACGAACGCGGCGATCGAACATTGGAAAGGACCAGGCGAAATTCCATGTCGGACAGTGCTACCATTCTCAACGGACACAATTCGGGCACAATCAAACCGCGTGAGAAGGGGATGCGCCATTTACGTCGGTTGTCTAAGTTGTTTAGCAGTTGAAGTTTGGATTTTCTCGACCCGGTAGCTCAGTTGGTAGAGCAACGGACTTTTAATCCGTAGGTCGTGGGTTCGAAACCCACCCGGGTCATTTGATGCCAAAAAAGACCACGAAACAGACGGACGTGTCGCGCGCGCTCAACGCTTTGCGGAAAATGGTGCGCGGGCTTCGATCTGCCGCGGAGACTGTCGAGCGCAGCCTCAGAATCAGTGCTGCGCAGCTGTTCGTTCTCAGCGAGCTGGCACAAGTCCCGGATCAGTCGGTCAAGGATCTCGCCGTTGTCACGATGACGACCCATAGCACTGTGTCGGAAGTCGTCGGTCAGCTCATTTCAAAGGGTCTGGTCACGCGGACAATTGATGCGCTCGACGGCCGCCGCGCGGTGCTTCGCGTCACGCGACAGGGGGCCAATCTTCTCAGGAAAGCACCGCGGGCGATTCAGGAGGACCTGGTCGACGGCTTCGCCACGCTGCGACCGGCCGAACGGCGCAGCCTCGCCAGCGGACTCGAGAAATGGCTGGCGGCCTCGGGACTTTCCGGAGTGCCGTCGACAATGCTCTTCGCGAGGCCGCTTCTAAGCAACACCAAGACGCGATCGAGAGGGCGTAAGTCTTCCCCCTCGTAATTTCCGGTTGAACGTCCAGGCTGTCGGCTGAAATGAAAAAGGGAACGTCGCGGAGACGTCCCCTTTTCCATCCAACCGCTTTCACCTGTTTAAGGTGCATGTGATAGACGATCGTTTCGGTGCCGGGCAACCAAAACGCGTCGGTCCCGACGCATTTGGCGTGTATCGACCGAGTTAAGGCGCCTTTTCTGGCATCGGCGAAAGCTGAATGCCATTCTCCGCCTTGCGCATCATCGCGACGAAAGCCCTTGCGGCATCCGGCTCGAACTCGGTTCCGGCGCGCTCCTCAATGTAGGTAAGTGCGCGAGCCGACTCCCAGGCATCCCGATACGGGCGCCGGGTACGGAGTGCGTCGTAGACGTCGCAGACGTGCACCAGCAGGCTCGCCTTGTGGCAATCCCGCTGGTAATGGCGGTTCGGATAGCCTTGCCCGTTTATCATGATGTGATGCTCGTGCGCGACCGCAGCGGCGAGGTCGAGGCGACGCCCGCTGTCGATTATCAGTTTCGCACCATCCGTGGGATGCTGCTGCATCACCATCCGTTCCTGGTCAGTGAGCTTGCCGGGCTTGTTCAGGATGTCCTGCGGAACATTCACTTTTCCCAGATCGTGCAGGAGCCCTGCAATCCCGAAGGTGCGCACGTCCTGCGCCGCCAGACCCAGTGACTCGGTGAGCGCCATCGTCAGCACCGAGACGTTGAGCGAATGCGTGGTGGTGTATTCGTCGAACTCCTTGAGCTGAAGCAGCGGGAGAATCATTTCCTGGTCTCCGTGCATCGCCATCGACAGTGAGCGCACTACAGCCTCCGCCTCTGCCAGCGGTAGCTTGCCGCGGGCCTGTACTTCCCTGTGCATCGACTGGATCGACGCCGCCTCTTCGCCGAGCGAATACGAGATCGTGGCCACCGGAACGTGAGCCTCGAGACTCTCCTGGATCTCTTTCGTCTCTCCGCGGATCCCGAGAGTCCCGACCTTGATTCCGGTCGATCGCGTCGGCCGCGCTTCGGCCGTATCGATCACGGAGAGGGTGATCCTAGCCATCATCTCTTCGAGGAATTCCTCGTACTCCTCGCGCGTGACGTTGCTCGCGAGCTCCATGCGCTGCACGCCAGCCCGCGCCAATCGAGTTCCCCATTCCCAGTCGCCCAGCTCGCGAAGAGCCGTTTCCCCGTAAATGGTTTCCTCGCCGAGAAAGGAGAAGCGAGGAATGGGATTGACCTGGTGAAGCTCCTGCAGGCAGGCGTACGAGCGATCCACCGCCCGCTCGCGGGCCGGATGCCCGTCGTTGTACAACGCCATCGTCGAGACCGCCTGGCCGAACGATACCAGGAAGCGGATCGGGTCACTCATGTCTGTTTCGCCACGTCGGGGTCGGGAGAGCGCCTGCGGGTGACCTTGGCACGGACCACTGAATCCTTGCTCTGTTCGGCGAGGCTGATCGCTGTGGCTGCCGCAGGATCGTCGCCCCATCCCGCCGCGACCATCGCAAGGGCGGCGAGCATTTCGGGCGTCGATGGCCGGAGTTTAGCGCGGTGAGCCCACCGGGTCTCACTCACCACATAGCCGAGCAGCCACTCCAGCGTCCCCGCAATGCGCTGTTGGGCCACAACCCGGATCCCCATTGTCCGCAGCTGCGCATCGAGCTCGCCTCGATCCACTCGCCGTTTGATCAGTTCGGTGGCGCCAGCCGGACACTTTTCCTGAGCTGCAGTCAATCCCACGAAGACGACTCTGTCGTCCTCGTCCGTCAGGGCGGCGAGTGCGGCAACATCGCGGACTGACGGATCGCGTAGCAGGAGTCTCACTGCCTCACGCCGGACCAACGCGTCAAGGCTGACGAGGTAGTCGCCAGCAGAAAAGTTTGCCGGCAGCGCACCGAGGCGCCCGAGGAAGGCGAGAAGCTCGCGCTGCACGAGGGTAGGCGCGTGGGGGATTCGCTCGGACACCGCCCCCCAAACTCCGTCGCCGAGCGACTGAAGGATGTCGTAAAAATGGGTACGGATCTTCGCGTCCTCGTCGTACGCGATTGCGGCATCGATGAGCGATGGCGCTGCGGACAATCCCATTCTTCGTGAAAAGCGTCCAACCAGCGGCAAGTCGACGCGCTGCTGGTCCAGCAGAGTGTCGAGAACACGGCCAGCGATGAGAAAGTCCCACACCGGTGCCGCAGCATCGGGACTGGGCGCACGCTCCACCAGATCGAGCAGCACGCCGGCACGTCCTGACTTGCACAACCCGGCCATCGCCGCGTGGACTTGAGCCCCCATCGCGCCCACCTCGATTGCGATCTGCACCATGCGCTCGGGCTCGCATTCCGTCGGGATTGAATCAACCGCGGCGGGCACCGGCTCGTTCCTCGAGCCCGACATGTTCTCCAACACCTTGCGGTAGGCTTCCGGATTTGGATCATCGAGACTCCAGTCGTCGACGAGACGACGCATCACGTCCCGGACAGTTGGATCGGTTTTCTGGCGTGGACCGCCGCTCGACGGATGGTGCGCAAGCTTGGAAAGCATGCGGAGCATCGAGTGCGAGACGGTCTGGCCTTCGGCGGCCGAAGCGGCTTTGACCAGATCAATCACTGCTTCGACGGTGATACCCTGCGAGGCGTCGAGAAGAAACTTTCTCCGTTGTGCCTTATCGCCCCCCATCTCCAGGAGCTTCTCCAGGGTGGATTCCTTCAACGATCCCACCAGTCGGGAGACGCGGCGCTGCAAACCGACTGCCTCCGGACCGTCAGACGTCCTCAGCTCCTCTCCGATCTGGAGCAGGTAGCCGACGATCACCTGATCGTATGCTTCCTCACGCTGATGTTCATCGATCGCGCGCGCGACAGTGGCCGGCTCGAGCTCGTTTGAGTCGTCGGACTCTTCTTTGCGAACGACGGAGGAAACGGAGGTATCGGAGACCAGGGCAGCCCGGGCGAGTCCGATCCAGAGCTGGGTCGCGCGGCCGGAGGCCATCTGATCGGGTCCAGCCGGCTGGCCAGTACCGTCATCTTCGATGAGCTGAAGCCGGTCATAGGTGAGCGGGAAAAACCGGACGTGCTCCCACATCTCGCCGATGCGATCGAGGTCGTGGCCGATCGGTTTTTCGGTTCTAATCGGATCGAGCGCGAGCGCAGCGAGCGCGT
>JALYZH010000317.1 GCA_030948945.1 Gemmatimonadota bacterium
TTCAAACGGGTTACTTCGTACCGCCTTGAGCCTCATTCCCGATGTGACCGCCCCTGAGAGGATCGCCGTTGACGTGCCGCCACTGGAGCGCCGGAACACGATCGAGCGCGTCGGAGCGAGCGTTGCCCTCAGCGCTGCGAGATCGGTAGCCTCATTCTTTGTAGCGGTCCTGCTGGCGCGGGGCCTGGGTCCACAGGGATACGGCGAGCTCACGTTTCTCCTTACCAGCTTTGCGTCCGTCGCCCTCCTGCTGGATTCCGGCAGCTCCACCGGATTCTTCACGCTCTTATCGATGCGTCCGCGGGGACAGCATTTCTTCACCGCGTACGCTGTTTGGACCTTCGGCGTCCAGATGATCGGCACGCTGATTCTCCTGGTCCTCGTTCCGCCGTCGCTTCTATCGAAAGCGTGGCAGGGTGAGCCGCGTCCGATAGTAATCCTCGCGTTCATCGCGGCGTTTCTCAGCAGCCAGGGTTGGGCATCGGTCCTCCAGCTCGGCGAGGCCCTCCGCAGGACGTTCACGGTGCAGCTCGCCAGCGCTGCGCAAACGCTGGCTCATCTCGCGCTGGTCGCATTCGCTGCCCTTACCGGCCGGCTCAGCGTGACGGTGGTCGTTGTGCTCCTGGTCATCGAGTACACGCTGCTCGTGACGATAATCGCCCCGACGCTGGTGAAGACATCCGTCAGGAATGCTCCGATTGACGAACCGTGGCGCGACGTAGTGCGCGAATTCGTCGACTATTGTCGGCCCGTGGCTCTGTACGGTTACGTCGGTTTCGCCTACGGCTTCGCCGATCGATGGCTGCTTCAGCATTATGGTGGTGCGGTGCAGCAGGGATTGTTCGGATTTGCACAGCAGTTCGGCGCAATCAGCATTCTCGCCACGGGCGCAATGGTCAACGTCTTCTGGAAGGAAATTGCGGAAGCGAATGCCCGCGGCAATCTCGACCGGCTCCGGGAGCTCTACATGCGTTCGCGGCGAATGCTCTTCTTCACGGCGGCGTGGACGAGCTGCCTGCTCATTCCTTGGAGCAGCGCGCTGCTGCTTCTGGCTGCCGGCGCGAAGTACACTGCCGGCGCTCCGGTGCTCATGCTGATGCTGCTGTATCCGGTCCACCAGGCCCTCGGACAGCTGCAGTCAACGTTTCTGGTCGCGACCGGCCGCACCCGACTTTATTCCACGCTCGGCATACTATCGATGAGCGCGAGCATCGTGGTCGCGTATTTCCTGCTTGCCACACCCAGCGCTTCGTCGCCGGGACTGGGCCTCGGAGCGATTGGGCTTGCCGCGAAACTGGTCGGCCTCCAGTTGATTCAGGTGGTCGTAGTAAGCGTCATCATTTCGCGAAAGTACGATTGGCCGACCGATCTGCTGCACCAATTCCTGTTGCTGGCCGGTTTGCTCGCAGTCTCCATAACCATTCGATCGCTGATCAGAGCGGCATTCCCGGCCTGGCAAAGCATTGCGCAGATCCTTACCGCTGTCGTCATCTACGGCGGGATTACCGGGTTTGCGACGTGGAAATATCCCACCCTCGCCGGATTCAGTCGTGAGCTGGGGGTCGAAACGATGCAACGCCTGACGCAACGCCTGCGAAGGTCGCCCTGAGAATCCGCCGCTCTCCGGCTGGTGACATTCGGCGTCCGTTCTTATGTTTGACTCTGACCGCAGAAGTATCCCGTCCACAATCCCAATACATTTTGAGCGAGTCGAGCAAGTACCAGGATTACGTCATAAAAGACGGTCGGTTCGTCGGCCGGTTCGAGGAGATGTATAAGCACTTTGATGATCCATGGCATCAGAGCGAGCCGCGTTTATCCCAGGAATCCTACTCTCGCTGGGCTACGATACTCCACATTCGACGCTTTGGCATTCGCTCACTGGTCGAGTGCGGAGCGGGGCTGGGGAACTTCACGCATCTGATCACCCACGAAACGGGAGCCCGGGTCACCGGCATCGATATCTCGGAAACCGCGGTACGGAAAGCGCGGACACGCTACCAAAATCTACGTTTCGAGGTCGATACCGTTGGCAACCTGTCGCGCTATCGCGATCACGACGCCGTTCTGTTCGCCGAGATCACGTGGTATCTGCTGGATCAGTTCGATTTCGTTCTCGAGACGCTTCGCAGCCATTTTTCCGGAAAGTATTTCCTGCACAATCTTGTTTTCTACAAGACTGGTCAGCGGTACGGGCGAGAGTATTTCACGAATCTGGACGAATTCATAGCACACGTGCCCTTCGAGCTCATCGCCAGAATGGAAGGCACGACCACGGACATGGACACCATTGAAACCAGCACCGTCTTCCGGATACCGTAGTAGCGACAGCGATGACCCCAATTAATTTCGGCCCCGGCGAGTGAATGACTGAAGACGTTTGGCGCGACCACGACGACCTGTCGCTATTCGCTGTCGGGACGATCCTCCTGCGAAATCGTTGGCAGATCGCCCGTTGGACGCTGGCTGGTGGTGTGCTGGCTGCACTCTCTGCATTCACCAAACCCGCACTCTATGTGGCGTCGGCGTCATTCATACCGGCAGGCACGGAGCAAAGTCGGTCCGCTTTGGCAGGCCTGGCGGGACAGTTCGGAGTTGCGTTGTCCACTGGTAATCAATCGCAGTCTCCCGATTTCTACTCCAGCCTGCTTAGATCGCGAGTGCTGTTGACCCCGATCGCGCGCGACACGTTTGTCGTCCGGGAGCGCAGCGGCCGGCGCATCGCGTTCCTCGACCTGTTCAAGATCGACGGGAATTCCGAGAAGCGCCGCGTAGAGGAGGGAGTCCGGCAATTACAGACAATGGTGAAACCTTCGATCGTGAGGACCACCGGTGTTGTCGAAGTCTCGGTCGCTACGGAATGGCAAAGCGTTTCGCTGGCCATTGCCAACCATCTCTTGACCGGAGTCAACGAGTTCAATCAGCGAACGAGGCAAGGACAGGCGGCGGAGGAGCGGAAGTTCGTCGAGGGGCGGCTGGCGCTTGCCGCCGCCGACCTTCGAGCGGCCGAGGATCGGCTTCAGGACTTTCTGAAGACGAACAGGCAGTTCACCGGTTCGCCCGATTTGACTTTCGCGCGCGATCGGCTCGAGCGCGATGTGACGCTGAAACAGCAGGTGTTCACGTCGCTGACGCAATCGTACGAGGAGGTCAGGATTCGCGAAGTCCGCGACACTCCGGTGATTACCGTGATCGAGACGCCGTCGGTTCCGACGCTCCCGGAGCCACGCGGACGCCTGGTACGCGTACTATTTGGGCTCATCTTTGGCGCTCTCTTTGGAGCGTTCATCGCATTCGTTTCGGGGGCGATAGCCCGCCGGCGGCAGGAGGGAGACACTGAGGCGGACGAGTTCGCAAGTACGCTCGGCGAGGTCAAGGGCAAGATGCTGGGTCGTTTCCGTCGCATGAGGCGGCGAAGCAGAGTGTGACCGAGGAGTGCCGGAGGCAGGTCACCCACATTCTCATTCTTACCGAGGCGCCGTTCACCAGACGGGACTACGATCGATTCGGGGTGGAATTGCTGCGTAAGAACTTTCAGGTGGCCATTCTTGATTGTACCCCCTGGTTGGAGCCGGAATTCTGGACCAAGTACTCAGCAATCGCTTACCACTGTCCTGGTTACAAAGAGGTAGCTGATTTCGAGTCTTTCGTTGACGCCCTTGAGGGCGGTGCGAACGCGATTGCGATCGATTTCCTTGGCGGCGGTGCGAAGAGCAGGAAGGCGAGGATTGAGCTGAAGAACCGGCAGATCCCTCGTGCGGTCATCCTGCACGGACTGCTCCCGCGTCCGGATTACACGCGGTCCGAGGGGCTACGTCGGTTGCTTCACTCGACCACTCCACGCTCGGCCTTAAGGAAACTTGCGCGCAAGGGCCGACAACTCCTTTATCGGGACCCCCCGGCTGACTTGGTAATGTTGACTGGTTCCGCGAGCTTGCAAGAGGCCCGCGTGCAGCGAACGGTAAACAGAGTCTGGGCACATACGTTCGACTATGATATCTACTTGAGCAATGGGCACCAAGAGCTAGAGTTGGGCGAGAGGTATGCCGTTTTCCTCGACGAGGATATGGCCTTTCACCTCGATTACGATCACTCCGGAATAGAGCCACCGACTACTCTCGGCAGGTATTACCCGGTGATGAATCGTTTTTTCGAGCGATTTGAGCGCGCTAATGGGATGCGAGTTATCGTTGCAGCACATCCACGTTCGCATTACGAGATGCATCCCGATGTCTGGAGCGGGCGTACTGTGATTCGGAACAAAACGGCGCAACTGGTCAGGGGTGCTGATTGCGTCCTGGCGCACTCATCCACTTCGGTGAGCTTCGCGGTGTTGTGGCGCAAACCAATTCTGTTCCTGTCGAGCAACGACCTGGCGAACAGCTACTTGGGCCCCCATATCGCGCTTCGGAGTAATCTCTTGCAACAACCACTGGTGAACGTAGACGAATGCCCCGATGTCGTTCCGGATCAGGATGGCTTGTTTGCCGTCGATGAGGATGTGTACTCCAGGTACGTGGCCGAATTCATAAAGTTTCCCGGCTCACCAGATCTTCCGGCTTGGCAGATATTCTCGGAATTCGTCACGCGGAGTCTTCACTAGTCCGCTGAAAATGGTCCGCAGAGGTTACGGCGAACGGCATGTCGTTTGTGTCGAGGCGTGGCAATTCGAGGGGTGGGTCCGTAACGATGTTCGCGCGTGCCGCACGGGTAGTGAGGCCGATCGCGCATCCACGCGCGGTAACAATCGCTAAGGTGTCATCGTTATATGCCCCGAAGGGATAGCACATCGCCCACGCGCCTGTTGGCGCACCTACACGTTTCAGAAGTTCCAACGAGTGCTCGATTTCCATGACTTGGCGGCTGAATGGCTCCTTGTCGAGAAAGACGTGCGAGTACCCGTGACTCCCGACATACATCCCGTCGTCAACCAGTTCCGCGAGATCGGATTCTGCCATGTACAAATCGTCCGCGAAGCTCTTGGGGTCGGCGCTCACGTGTGCCGCGAAGAGGGTATCAGCAATGCGCTCCCGCCAAGCCTCGGCTAACGCATGCTGCAGAAACCGTTTCACAAAGATTACCTCGGCTGGATCGAAGCGGTCGGCGTGGGCAAGGGTGTGGAAGTGCTGATCAAAGGAGATCCCTGTCTCCCGTTCGAGGTCGTGAACCAGGTAGATCTCACGCAGTTCCGCCACGAGCCGGGACGGCTCGTCGGTAGCGGCGAGAACGAAATGGACCTTGTTTACGTCGAGCAACACGCGCTCTACCACAGGGCGCACGGGAGGGAAGAATGACCCCGAGAGTCCCCGCGACAAGAGCTCCGGAAGCACGATGCGGGCGTGGTCGCTATACCCGTCATCGAACGTGAGCAGGCAGGCATCGGGAGGGAGTGAGTCCCCATCGGATACTGCACCGATGAGGTCTCCCATCGACACGACCGTGTAACTCGCTTGGATCGCGTCCAGCTGCCCGCGAAATCGTTCGGTGCTGAGCCCCTTGATCCGGGGGAATCGTGAACGAGCCAGGTCACGGACATAGTGATACATGACGATCGTGACGTTTGCCATTGGCTAGACTGCTTTCGCTTCGATGACGAAGGAGGAGGAGTAGGGGACAAGCGCGTGATCCGTGATCCGCTGCTCGGAAACCAGTGTGGCAATGGTTTCGTGTACCCCTTGCAAGTTGGGAGAGTTGATCCGCGACACCGGCAGCGCGTGGAAATGGACCGGAAGGATACGCGTTGTCTCGAGACCGTGCGCCTTGAGGCGCTTAATCAGATCGGCTGGCGAGAACTGGTATCGGGTGTCAACTGCGATGCCCGTCGTTGGATGGTGCGTCGGCTGAGGGTAGATGAACTCGAGGCGGCCCAGAGCCTCGACCGCTTCCGCTTGGCTCCCTGCCGACTGAAGAATGATCGCTTCGGTTAGCAGGTGCTCGGTTGTTCCGAGCGCCTGCTCAAGCGTCGTGAATGAATTGAGCGCGTGAAGGTTGAATAGCCGATTGCGGGAGCCGAGCGCGAACACCCCGCCAGTCCTAAGTCCGCCGCGAACCATATCGAAAAACTGGCTGAGTTGCGCGAGGGAGATGTATTCAATGAACCCCTGAGCACTGATAACGTCGTAGGCCTCTGCGGGGATCGGGGTGTCGAATATGCTCTCGGTGCGGAACGTGGCGTGCGTGTCCGCCCTGCGATTGTTTTCTTCGCACTGAGCAATCATCTCAGGAGCGAAGTCGGTACCTGTTGCGCGGATGCCCTGACCCGCTACCTCAATCGCGAGTTGTCCCGTGCCGCAACCGACGTCGAGAAAATCCGTAGCAACGGGGTGGGCCCGGATGATCTCGTGTACCGCACGATGACGGTTCTCGATGACCGTGTACCCAACACCCGAGGCGTGCCGCTGCCAGTCGAGAGCGTGTTGGCCAAAATACTTTTTCGTTTGCGCCTGCTGGCTTGGTGATGTCTCGGTCATTCGCATTCTCAGGCTCTGGTAAGTGGAATTCGCGCATTGAGGGTAAGATCTATCGAGTTATCCAGGCCATCGCCTTGTCATCGCGACTGAATCGCTACGCGCCCCAACTGAGTAGCGGGCGCTTGAAAGCCTCGTGTAGGCGCCTGGCCGTTCTGGTGCGGCCTCGAGTGAAGGTATCTTCTGGTAGGAGCTGAGAGAGTCAACATGGACGCCATCCCGCAAAATTCCTCGCGCGTCTCTTGCAAGTCGGTCACCCTGCCCGCACCCTTAATTTCTAATAGGATCGCAGTCTTCACAACTTCAGGGGACGTATACCCGCCCGCCGAATTCACACATGCACTCAAAATCGGAACAACCCGGGAGCCAATGTGCCACCTAATTCTCCTCCGCAACGAGACTGAACGGAACATAGTGGCGAGCTCACCCCGAAGCATAACTCCGCATGAAAAATGTGATAGCCTGCCTCGTTTAGTTGGGTGTTCGCGTGGTCGAGAACGGCAGCCATGTCTTAGCCAATCTCCTCGAAGAGATTGTTTTGGTAATCGCGTAAGCGCCATTAGTGTCGTAATCCGCTGGTTGTTTTCGAGCCAGGGTTATGCCACGACCCACTGAGAAACGTGTCAAGCGATCCTACATACCCGCAGAGACCGGCGAAGTACTTGGCCTCCATCAGAAGCATTGTAACAGCTGGCATTGCAATGCTCTCGGGATGATGTCCCGCCATCCGTCCTCGCATTGCTGCTTCGCATCGTCTGCACGGTATTGTCTGCGGGAGGTGCGCGGGCGTTAGATTCGGATGATAAGCCGCATACGCTGCCGTTGTACCCGTTGTGCAGGCAAAGCGGATCGATCATCCGCGATTAAATTCTCTGTCGGCGTGAATGAACGCGCATACACGAAATACGATCAAATACGTCGCGGAGTATATAAAAGGGCCGGGAACTCCGGACAACCGGTGCGGCAACTATTGTTCTGATTTTTCGCGGGCGAAATATCAGTGATCCAGTGCCGTCCATAAGTATTGGTTGAAGCATGAATAGACTGGTTGCGATACAACAACTGCGAGTGCGTCTACAGACCGGTGGCCGATCGATTGGCAGCTGGATGCAGATCCCGCACGCTTCAGTAGCCGAAATCATGGGGCGCGCGGGCTACGACTGGGTGGCGGCTGATCTGGAGCACGGCGCTATATCGCTCCACCAGCTCCCCGACATATTCCGAGCCCTGGAGCTGGGAGGAACGCTCCCGCTAGCGCGCCTTGCCCAAGGCGCTCCGAGGGATTGTAAACAAGCCCTGGACGCCGGGGCAGGCGGGGTGATAATCCCGAACATAGAAAGTGCACAGGAGCTCATCGGTCTCGTCGCCGCATGTCGCTGGCCACCAGCCGGCTCGCGCGGCGTCGGATTCTCGCGTGCGAATCTCTTTGGAAAAAACTTCGATGGCTACCGCGAGGAGGCACAAGCCCCGATCATCGTCGCGATGATCGAAAACGTGCGTGCACTCCAGGACATCGAGGCGATCCTGGGCGTGACTGGCCTAGATGCGCTACTCGTCGGCCCGTATGATCTTTCGGCGTCCATGGGACTGACAGCCCAATTCGACCATCCGAAATTTGCAAGCGCGTTGGATCGAGTTCGTGCAAAGGCGGAGGAACGAGGCGTCCCATGTGGGATCCACGTTGTTCCGGCTTCACCAGAGCAAATGCAGCTGCGAATCAACCAAGGTTTTCGATTTCTGGCCTATTCTACCGACGCTGTTATGCTGAATACCGCGGCGATTCAGGCTTCGGCCTTGCTTGACCATCCTTCGCCGGACCTTAAGGGATAGGTGATCGCAGAAAGCAGCGAGAACAGTTGGTTTTAGGTGGCAACGATCAAGGAGCCAAAAGGAATGAACGCTGTGGGCATCATCGCCGCCCGTATGGCGTCTACGCGCTTTCCGGGGAAGCCGCTCGCCCGACTTCGTGGGATTCCGATGCTCGGGCACGTGTATTTCCGCTCGCGAATCGCCCGGGGCGTGGATGACATTTGGATAGCGACATGCGACCAAGCAATTTTGGATTACGCCTCGTCCATCGGGGCTAACGCGGTTCTCACCCGGGACACCCACGAGCGCGCAACAGATCGCATCGCCGAGGCTCTACCGTACATCGAGGAACGCACCGGTAAGCGGATAGACATCGCGCTGCTGATACAGGGTGACGAGCCGCTACTCGTACCGGCAATGCTGGACGAGCTAGTAGAGCCAATGCGTAACGCCGGAGTCCCGACTGCGAATCTGATCTCGCGGATCATTCATGCCGAGGAGTTCGAAGATCCGAATACGGTAAAGGTCGTCCGCGACCAGAATGGCTACGCCCTCTATCTTTCACGCGAGCCCATTCCTTCGCGGCGGAAGTATTCTGCGCCCGTGCCGATGTGGAAGCAGCTGGGCCTGATCGGATTCACCCGTAGCGCGTTATTGGAGTACACGATGCTTCCGGCGACGCCGCTGGAACAAATCGAATCGGTGGACATGAACCGCTTGCTGGAACACGGTCTGCGGATCTTAATGATCGAGACATCTCATCAGACCAGCGCCGTCGATAGCCCGCAGGATCTGTCGCGCGTCGAAGCGCTCATGGCAAGTGACGGCATTGTCCAGTCATACTTGCAGCGGTTTGAATGAAAGAATCAGAAATCCGCAGCCGCGAGGCGCATAACCGTTATCTGGCGCTCGTAGAATTGGACGCTGAGCGGCTCTCGAAGGATCGAGCAGCGTTCTCGTTTATTCGGTGCCCGGCGTGCGATAGCGATCGGCAAACACAGGCATTCGCCAAAATGGGGTTCGCGTATGTTGAGTGCGGCGAGTGCGAAACCCTCTTTGTAAATCCACGGCCGTCCTACGTCTCGTTGATGCAGCTCTACGAAGACTCTCCATCAACGAAGTACTGGGTAGAGGAATTCTTTCGACCAATGATCGACGCCCGCAGGGAGAAGATCTTCAGGCCGCGCGCAACCTATGTAGCGACCCGTTTTCCGGAACTTGCCAGGTCACGGGTGGCGGACATTGGGGCGGGGTATGGGCTGTTCTTGGAGGAATTGCGTGAACAGTGGCCCGAGGTAAACGCTCTGGCGATCGAACCGTCTGCAGACATGGCGGAAATTCTTCGCGGAAAGAAGATCCCGGTACGAGAAGAGATGCTCGAAGATGTCCGAGCAGATGAAGGGCAGTTCGCCCTCCTCACAGCATTCGAACTCTTCGAACATCTTCACGATCCGGAGACATTTCTGCGTCAAGTCCGCTCGTTACTGAAGCCGGGAGGCTACCTCTACCTGACAACGCTGAACGGGCTAGGCTTTGACATTCAGTTGCTCTGGAACCGTTCGAAAAGCGTTTCGCCGCCGCATCACTTGAACTTTCTGAATCCTCGGTCGATGAACACTTTGCTCCAGCGGGTCGGATTCGAGGTCCTCGAGATTTCGACGCCAGGCGAGCTTGATTGGGACATCATCGAAGGAAGCTGGAGGGCGGGGGAATCAGATCCGGGGAGGTTTTTCAGGACTGTCGCGTTACGTGGTAGTCCCCAGGCCAAGCGCGCTCTCCAGGAATGGTTACGGGAGAATGGGCTTTCCTCCCACATGCGCGCGGTTGCGAGGAGGCCTCTCTGAGCGACCAGCCCCTCAGTGTCGGGATCGCCGGATACGGAGTCGTCGGGAAGCGGCGTCGGCAGTTTATTGATGCAAACCCGCACCTCCGAACCGTGGCGGTGAGCGACGTAACTTTTGGGACTTCGGGGAAGTGGCCGGATGGCGTCTACTTTTGCGACTCCTGGGAGAAGATTCTTGAATTGGAGCTTGACGTACTCTTTGTGTGCTTGCCGAACGACCTCGCGCCGATCGCTACCATCGGAGGGCTCGAACATGGTATGCATGTCTTCTGTGAGAAGCCGCCAGGACGCACCGTCGAGGACATCCGGAAAGTAATCAGGTCGGAACAAGCACATCCAGGGCTCAAGCTGAAATACGGCTTCAACCATCGCTACCACGATTCGGTACGCGAAGCGAAAGACATCATAGACAGCGGTCGCTATGGGGCCGTGATCAATCTTCGCGGCGTATACGGAAAGAGCACGATTATCCCGTTTTCAGGCGGATGGCGTTCGCAACGGGCGATCGCCGGCGGCGGGATTCTCTTGGATCAGGGAATTCATATCCTGGACATGATACGCCTCTTCTGCGGAAACTTCGAAGAGATTTACAGCTGCGTCTCGAACGATTATTGGCACCATGACGTCGAGGACAATGCTTACGCGCTCATGAGAAATGCGAAGGGTGTTGTGGCCATGCTTCACTCAACCGCGACCCAGTGGCGCCATAAATTCCGCCTCGAAATCACTCTCCGCGACGCGCTGCTCGAGCTAACCGGAATCCTCTCTGGGTCCAAAAGCTACGGCGAAGAAAAACTTACTATCGTGGAGCGCGACGATGGCAAGGTAAACGGCTCGTTCCGCGAAGTCACAACTCTGTACCTGGATGATCACTCGTGGAAGGACGAGATCGACGAATTCGCCAACGTGATAGTTGAGCGGCGACCTGTCGTCAGTGGCACGAGTATCGACGCACTGCATGTAATGGAGATGGTTTACCGGATATATTCAGCGGACCCGAGCTGGCGAACGAAGTTCGCTATTCCAGTAACTGAGAATGATGACTGAATCAACCATAACCACCGTGGGGCAGCTAGCCGCGAATGCTGCCGGCCCAGCCTCCTTCGCGACGGCCTATTTCGAACGCCTCAAATGCGCGCTCGACGGAATAGATGTCGGTGAGATATCGCGGTTCGCCGAGGAGCTTGACGCGGCCAGACAAGAGGGCCGCTCCATCTTCGTTGCTGGAAACGGCGGTTCGGCCACCACCGCGACATCAATGGCCAACGACCTTGGCTTTGACATTATCAGGAAGACCGCGACCGAGATGCCTTTTAGAGTCCACTCACTGACGGATAACAACGCGGTGTTAACGGCCATTTCGAATGATGTCGGCTACGAAGATGTGTTCGTGAACCAATTGCGCGTGCACTATCAATCCGGCGATCGACTGGTTGTGATTTCAGCGAGCGGCAATTCACCGAATATCGTGCGCGCGGCGAAGTGGGTGAAGACCGCCGGCGGAACGGTGCTGAGCATGGTTGGCTTCGATGGGGGCGCACTTCGGGATCTGTCGGACATCGTCGTGCATGTCCCCTCTCAGGCCGGTGAGTACGGCCCAGTGGAGGATGCGCACCTCGCCGTGAACCATGTGCTTGCGCACTGGTTTCAGGTGAGATTACGCGTGGGATGAAGCTGGACTTCGAAGGCCAGGAAAAGCGGGCGCTCTACTCGATTACCAGGTTCGGCCATCGTGGGTTGACGGTTGCTTCTGCGCATGACCTCGCCAGTTACGAAGTACTCGTCAATAGCGCCTCGCCTGGCTTTGTAAGAACCGAGCTCACCATAAGATGCTCTCCCAACCGGACAGGCTTCTTTGACAGCGTGATGGCGCTAAGAGAAATCAACGTGCTCGCGGCCCGATCAGTCAGCGGACCCACTTGCACCTCAGTGATCAGCGAGAATGGCGCCTGTTCCGAGGCTCGCTGGTGAACATCACGGACTGGGTTGCGGTGTGTTCCCGTTCCTTTTCTCAAAACGACGTTTTGCGCAGGGAGCTGTTAGCGCGCTATCAGAATGTGACATTCAATGACCTCGGAGCGAAGCTGACTGGAGACAGTCTGGTCGCCTTTCTTCGGGGACATAGCAAGGCGATCACCGCCCTCGAAGTCATTGACGAATCCATACTCGCACGATTGCCGGAACTGAAGGTCATCAGCAAGTACGGTGTCGGTCTTGACATGATCGACGTCGAGGCGATGCGCGCACATCGCAAACGGCTCGGCTGGACGGGGGGAGTTAATCGTCGCTCCGTGGCGGAGCTCGTGATTTGCTTCGCGATCGCCCTCCTTCGTGGTGTCCCCGCAACTCACCGTGAGGTACTCGGCGGCATCTGGCGTCAGCACGTAGGCGGTCAGCTCACGGGGCGAACGGTCGGCATCATCGGTTGCGGCCATATCGGAAAGGAAGTGATCCGACTCTTAGGGCCGTTCGATTGCTCCATTCTTGTTAACGATATTCAGCGGTACCCGGACTTTTACGACGAGTATCGAGTCACCGATACGGACATCGAAACCCTGTTAGGCACATCTGATTTAGTGAGCCTTCATATTCCACTGAACCAAAGCACGCGCGGCCTTCTGGATGCGCACCGACTGTCTCTGATGAAATCGTCAGCCGTCCTGATCAATACCGCCCGGGGAGGTCTGATCGACGAGGAGGCACTGAAGGATCTGTTGAAAGAGCGGCGAATCGCTGCTGCGGGGTTCGATGTTTTCGACAAGGAGCCTCCGACGGACATCGAACTGCTTTCGCTTCCCAATTTTCTTGCTACTCCGCACATCGGTGGCAGCGCGGAAGAGGCGATTCTGGCAATGGGGAGAGCTGCAATCGATCAGCTGGATGAGCGCGTTTCCACCGAGAGGCCGGACTGACGAAAGGAGCCTTGATGATTTGGGACTCCGGCGACGACCTGCCGGAGAATGCCGGGCAAGTATATCTCTGGAACGGTTACGGAGAGACCGATTCGGTGCATTCCGTCCTCCAATACGTGGAAGCCCACAGCGAAAGGTTGCGGGGAAAGTATCTCGGCTGGATCCAAGAACTCGGCGAGCACGAGATCGCGGGTACCAGACTCATTGACGCGCTTATGCTGGAGGACGGCTTTAGCTACTGGTGGATGACGTTGCTGGTGGAAAAAAGCCTGTGGAAGTCGCCTTCGATTACCGATGCCATCCGCGTTCTGGCGCTCGAAGAAATAGTAGTGCAACGAGCGCCCGGCGAAGTGGTACTGGTAAGCACAAACCGTAAACTCCACGAAGTGATACTCGAGTTATGCTGCACACTTGGAATTCAGTACCGGTGGGAGAAAACTGTCGACCGGCGAACCGGTCGACTCAGTCTACGAGCAGTGTTCGTCAGGCTCCCGGTGCCTGTCCAGGCCCTGATTACCTTTGTCCTTTACGTGTGGGCCCGGTGGCCCTTGAGACGTGCTCGATCGGCGGGCTGGTTCGGTGGCGACCGATCCCTATTTTTTTGCTCCTACTTCTTCAATATCGACTTTGAACAGAGCAAGGAAGGGCGATTTCGTTCGCGATATTGGGGGAACCTGCTCGCAGTTTTTGAGAGAGCCGATCTTCACGCAAATTGGCTTCAACTATATCTGCCTCACGCCGCCATCCCAACCGCCGAGGCCTCTCTCGAGCACCTGGGGCGCTTCAATCAGCGCGGCAGTGGGCAGGAGTTTCACACTTTCCTGGACGCGTACCTCTCGTGGCCAATCGTCTTTTCGGTGATGCGACGGTGGCTCTCGCTAAACGCGAGATACCGCGGGCTGAGGACTATTAAGGCAGCCTTTCGACCGAGGGGCTCCCGGATGACTTTGTGGCCGTTGCTACAGGGGGACTGGGAAGCTTCAATGCGGGGCTCGCCCGCGCTTATCAACCTGCTCTGGATCGAGCTTTTCGATAGGGCATTAGGCGACGCGCCACGGCAGGGTAAAGGAGTCTATCTTTGCGAAAACCAAGGATGGGAACGGGCATTCATTCATGCCTGGCGCAAACATGGGCACGGCGAGTTGATCGCAGTCCCTCACGCGACGGTACGATTCTGGGACCTGCGATACGTCGCCGATCCGCGAACTTTTCGATCGTTCGGTGCCGGTCAGCTTCCTCAACCGGATTGTGTGGCACTCAATGGCCCCGCTGCCGTAAGCGCGTACCTGAACGCTGGCTTTCCGGGGAACTCCATCCGCGAATGTGAGGCTCTCCGCTACATTCACGCAACTCCTGTTTATGGGCAGGGTCGACCGGTATCGCGACGCGGTGACACGTTCAGACTGCTGGTCCTAACGGACTATCTCCCGGCGAGTACCAAGAGCATGCTCAAGCTGCTCGAAGCAGCAAGCGCCAAGCTACATCCCCAGCCAACTTATACTGTCAAGCCGCATCCTCATGTCACGATTGATCCAGCCGAATTTAAGTCACTTCGGCTGGATGTCACGACAGAGCCGCTAGAGAAGATTCTACCGGATTTTGCAGTTGCCTATTCCGCCAACATGACATCGGCCGCGTTGGACGCATATCTTGCCGGCCTTGAAGTGATAGTCATGCTGGACGATACGCAGCTGAATCTAAGTCCCCTGCGTGGCCAGTCAGGTGTGACCTTCGTGAGCACGCCGAGAGAGCTGCTTGCCGCACTCGATCGCGCTCATGAACATCCGGAAAGCAAGGCAAACAACATGGACTTCTTCTTCCTGGACCCTGCACTCCCACGATGGTCTCGCCTCCTTTTCGGCTGACCACCACTTTTTATTCCGCGGTCCGTACGGTGCGTGGCCAGCTCATCATTCATCGAGACTCGCCAATACACCTAAGCCAATCTTCATGCGAAGAATTTATCAAACCGAGTGGCAGAACATACCGTTTTCCAGTTTTACCAGCCCCTCGTCAAAGAAGCTCGCTGGGGCAGACTTTTATGAGGCGTTCTACGTAAAGTTCTTCAAACGATACCAGAGATGGGATCAGCTTCCGTCGAAATGGCGTCAAACAAAAAGGACCTGGGCCGATTTCATTGCGACTCGAGCGAGAAATCGTTCGAGGGTTCTTTCGGTCGGTTGCGGTCTGGGGATTGTAGAACGCCACCTCAGCGCGCAGAATACCCAAATCGATCTTACCATTCACGAAGTCGCGCCGAGTTCGTGGCGTTGGGTAGAACACGAGTTCGCTTCCGACCGAAAGCTCACCGGCACGATCCCGGAATGTCTCCCCGATGATGTCCGGTTTGATTTGGTTTATCTCGGAACGGTAGACTACGCGCTCGACGATGACAAGTTGATCAATCTGTTATCGGTTCTACGAGGATATATTGCTCAGCCAAACGGGGAGTGTCTACTCATCTCCGCAAGCTTTGAGCGAACTCCGGAAACACTCTCAGAGATCGCCCGTTTTCGTCTCGGACACCTGAAAGAATTTGCAAAAGACGTTCTTGGTAAGTTCGGGCTCTATTCACGGGGGCAATTCTGGGGCTGGACTCGAAGTCGAGCAGAATATCAATCGCTTATGCGGCGTGCCGGTTATCGTGACATAGAGGACGGATTCATAGATTCTGAAGCGCGCGAACATTATTGGATTGCTGGACACTGAAACCGCATTGGTACCTGGTTGAGTCGAGGGCTTTCACTTGTGCGACAATTCTGTATGAAGACCGTTATCCTCTGTGGTGGAACCGGGACGCGACTCTCCGAGGAAACACAGGTTAGACCCAAGCCGATGGTCGAGATTGGCGGCCGGCCTATGTTGTGGCACGTGATGAAGGTATACGAGCGTCACGGATTCACCGACTTCACCTTGGCGCTCGGCTACAAAGGAGACGTGATAAAGGACTATTTCCTCAACTACCACGCGCGCCAAAGCGATCTCACAGTGCGTCTCAGGAGCGGGGAAGTGGTTTATAGCAATCCCACCGCCGAGGATTGGAGGATTGCGTTGATCGATACGGGAGAGAAAACGATGACCGGAGGCCGGTTGCTGCGCCTCAAGCCCCACGTGCAGTCCACAGGAACATTCATGGTTACCTATGGAGATGGGGTCTCCGACGTCGATATAACGGCGCTCATTGCCTTCCATCGAGCGCATGGCCGGCTGGCAACGGTGACGGCGGTGCGTCCAACCGCTCGATTCGGCGGTATGCAGGTCGACGATGGGCAGGTGCTCGATTTTACGGAGAAACCTCAATCGGGCGAAGGCTGGATCAACGGCGGCTTTTTCGTTTTCGAGCCCGGAGTCTTCGACTACATAGTAGGTGACGCTACGGTCCTCGAGCGCGCGCCCCTCGAGACTCTCGCTCGAGAGGGCCAGTTAATGGCGTTTGAGCATTCGGGATACTGGCAGTGCATGGACACCGTTCGGGATCGTGATGCGCTGCAGGCGTTATGGATGACGGGCTGTGCTCCCTGGGTTCGGCAATCATGACCGATGTTTAGCGGCGCTTACGAAGGCCGAAAAGTTCTGGTTACCGGCCACACAGGGTTCAAGGGAAGCTGGCTGACGAGTTGGCTGGTCAAACTCGGAGCCCATGTAGTTGGATTCTCGAAGGACGTGCCGACGAAACCCGCAATGTTTGAAGAGCTGCGTCTCGCCGATCGCATCAAGCACGTCGAAGGCGATGTGCGCGACCTGGGTGCACTGCGCCGCCTCATTGCTGCTGAACGACCCGATTTTGTTTTTCACCTGGCGGCGCAGGCCATCGTCTCGACTTCCTACGAAGATCCGGTCGAGACGATCTCAACAAACGTGATCGGGACGATGAACGTCCTGGACGCTCTGCGCCTGGTTGAGCATCCTTGCGTGGCGGTGCTGATTACGAGCGACAAATGCTATGAGAATGTCGAGTGGATCTGGGGCTACCGCGAGAGCGATCGGTTGGGAGGGAAGGATGTGTACAGCGGTTCAAAAGCGGCTGCGGAGTTGGTCATCAGGTCTTATGTGCATTCCTTCTTCGATAATGGACACCCGGTTCGTGTCGCCGTTGGTCGCGCGGGGAACGTTATCGGTGGAGGCGATTGGGCGAGAAACCGAATTGTAGTGGATTGTATCCTGGCCTGGAGCGAGGGGCGCCCAGTCGAGATCCGCAACCCAAATTCAACGCGCCCATGGCAGCACGTGCTGGAACCATTGAGCGGTTACCTTGCGCTCGGTCAGGCCGTTTCACAGCAGCCACACCTTCACGGAGAAGTGTTCAATTTCGGACCGCGCGCCGAACAGGATCACACTGTTATGCAGCTTCTAACCGACCTCGGCCGGCAATGGGGCTTGGAAAATCGTGACCAGGCTTATCAAACGCGTAGTGACACCGCATTCCATGAGCCCGCACTCCTTAAGCTGAATTGCGACAAAGCGCGGTCCTATCTCAAGTGGGAGTCCAACCTTGAGTTTGATGAAACAGTGCGCATGATCGGCGACTGGTACGGCGCATACTATCAGAAGAGCGCGGACATGTATGCGCTGACGCGAGACCAGATCGAGCTGTATGAACGTGTTGGCTGCGAGCGAAGCCGAGTGTGGTCGGCATGATAGCGAAACTGGTTTCCGCGAGAGGCCCGCTTGAAGGCATTGTCATTTCGGAATTACGCCAGTTCAGCGATGCTCGTGGATCCGTTTTGCACATGCTCCGATGCGACGACCCTGACTTTACGCAGTTCGGAGAATGCTACTTTTCCGAAGTGCTTCCCGGCGCAGTGAAGGCGTGGAAGCGCCATCGAGTACAGTCCCAACAGTTTGCGGTCCCGGTCGGCAGGATTCGCCTCGCCATCTACGACGATAGAGGACAGAGTCGCACCAGGGGCCAGGTTCAGACTATCGAGTTAGGTCGACCGGATGCTTTTTTGCGTTTGCGGATGCCGCCCGGCCTGTGGTACGGATTTACATGCATCAGCGACGTCGCCGCGTTGCTCGCCAACTGCACAGACCTTCCTCACGACCCTGCTGAGGGCGAGCAGAGACCGAGCACCGACCCCGGAATTCCATATCGCTGGTGACCCCACATCGCGCCGCAAAGCATGGCTAATCGGAAATTGATTCGATTGTCGAAATCCTGTCTGAGTGCGTCCGAAAAACACGCCGTCATGGGCGTGCTCGATCGCGAGTATCTGGGGATGGGCGCGGAGGTCCAGCAGTTTGAACACGAGCTCGGCGCATTCTTTGGACGTCCGGCGGCCTGTGTCGTGAACGGAACAGCTGCCCTGCATCTGGCGCTGCAAGGCTGTGGCATTGGCCCGGGCGACGAAGTCCTTGTGCCATCGCTCACGTACGTCGCCGCGTTCCAAGCGATCTCGGCAACCGGCGCCAAACCGGTTGCCTGCGATATCGACGCCGACAACTGCATTCTCGACTGGCGCGACGCTGAGCGACGGCTGACGTCGCGCACCAGGGCCGTAATGCCGGTTCACTACACCGGGGGGGTCGGCGACCTGGATGCCATTCAGTCCTTTGGCCGCCGCCATGGACTACGCGTAATCGAGGACGCGGCTCACGCGATTGGCACTACGTATCACGGCAAGCGAATTGGCAGCTATGGCGATGTCGTATGTTTCAGTTTCGACGGAATCAAGAACATCACGAGTGGTGAGGGTGGCTGCGTTGTCACCGATGACCGGGATCTAATGCGAAAGGTTCAGGACGCGCGGATGCTCGGGGTCGAAAAGGATAGCGAGAAGCGATACGCCGGGGCGCGCAGCTGGGAATTCGATGTCACTGCCCAGGGCTGGCGGTACCACATGAGCAACCTGATGGCCGCCATCGGGTTGCAGCAGTTGAAGCGATTCCCGGAAATGGCGGCCGCTCGCCAGTCCCTGGCGCGCAGGTACGACGCGCTATTGGATCGCCATCCACGGGTTCGACCATTGCCACGCGATTATGGC
>JALYZH010000331.1 GCA_030948945.1 Gemmatimonadota bacterium
CTCGGGTAGTTCGTTGCAGCGCCCAGGATCAGAGCGGCCACGCAGGAACTCCCGACAAAGATCCCGAGCACCGTGCGCATGGTGAGATTGTCTGCCTGGCCAGCGATTGCACGTTCAACCCCTGGCAGGTTACGCACGCATCTCGAATCAGCCGAGCGGCACCCGATCGGAGCGGCTTCTTGATCTGGCAAACCAGTGCGCGCGCCGCGAGTCGCGCTGGTCGCGGTGTCGTATCTGAGTTCTCAGCAGCTAGTTTGCCTGGGACGCGGGCGCGCCCAACGGCTGGGGCGGTTCTAGAGTCGGTTTTCCGCCACTACGACCGGCAGACGCAAACGCCGTGGCCCTCGCGACGACGCGTGAGCGCTGGCTCGTAGCCGTGCCGTTCGGGAGCGAGGCGCGGGCACGATCCACCGACGGTCGGCGATTTGGTGAGACCATGCAATTGGCGCTGACAATTGCGCCGCCGCCGTGGAAATGAACCTGAGGCTGATCGTCGGATGGACGGGCGTAGCGCTCTTTTATTTCGGGGGAATCTTGGCCGTGCTCGTGGGCGCCTGGTCGTTCGGACGCCTAGCGCGGCGTGAAGTGCCCGTAGCCGAAGCACAAGGCCTCGTTGTCATGGCGGGCGCCGTAGGCGTTTTCGGCATCGGCCTCTCCGCCATCTCCCTTGACTCCGCTCCGCTGGTCCCGCTCGGCCTCGGAATCATCGGTCTGAGCCTTGTGATCGCGACATACGGGGCCAGGCTCTTTCGGACGCGGCCCTGACGCGTTCCGAGGGCAGGCGAACCATGGAGTGACCACGCCTTCGAGTGTGAGGCGAGCCTTGGTCTGGCAAACCATTGCTCAACTAACTCACAGTCAGGCGGTCAGTCACAGCTGTCGCTATGTGAATCGCTCTGCAGGGCTGTCCGCGTGCGCGCGACGATAGTCAGCATCACTTGACGTGCCGTTCCGATTCGATAGCATGAACATCAGTTCTAGCCTGCGGGGCGCTTCCTCCCGCTGAGCACGATTGGGAGCTGCATTGGAAACTCAGGAAGCGTCTGCGGCCTCGCCCGAGTCCGTCTCAGCCAACGGTCAGGTGAGAGGTCGATCTGCCGGCAAATTGCTCTCGAATGCGCGACGTAAGCGTCGCGTCGGCTTGAAGCGTCGACCCGACGTTGAGCAGAAGCAGGCGAGGCTCTCGCGCCGCAGCTATCCCGCCTCGACGTTCGAAGAAGCGTTGATTCTCGCGAAAGCCGTTCAGGACATTGCGGCCGGACAGAAGGTTAGGCGACTGACGCTCTTCGACAAACTCGGGAAGTCTCCGGACAGCGGTCCCAGCCGCCAGCTCGTCACGAACTCCTCGAAATACGGGCTGACGAAAGGTTCGTACAAGGCCGAGTACATCGAGCTGACACCCGATGGTCGGAATGCAACATCTTCCGACGTGCCAAAGGCCGAGCAATTGCGCGCCCGATTCAAGCTGGCAATTGAAGGCGTTCCACCGTTCAAGATGCTCTATGAGAACTTCAAGGGAAACAAGCTGCCGGCACAGGCCGTCCTTCGCGACTTTCTGGTGGAGAAGAGTTTCAAGCTTGCGGAAGTGCCGGAGGCAATCGACACGTTCATTCTGAACGCCAAATTCCTCGGTATGTTGAAGCCGGTAGCTGGAGCTGAGCGTCTGCTGCCGATCGAGCACGTTGTCGAAGAAATGCCTCGGACAACTGCCGGGGCAGCGCCTTCGGCCGCATCGGCGCCCCCGGCCGGAGTGCCCGCGACGGGGGGGACGACGAGCTGGGATCGGATTTGCTTCTACGTCACGCCGATAGGCGCACCAGGATCCGAGCAGAGAAATCATGCAGATCTCTTTCTCAGCCACATCGTTGAGCCTGCGCTAGCAGAGTCCGGTCTGAAGGTTGTTCGTGCCGATCACATTGGAAAACCCGGAATGATTACGGCACAGGTCATCGAGCACATTGTGCGGTCGAAGCTCGTCGTCGCCGACCTATCCTTCCACAACCCGAACGTCTTCTACGAGCTTTCACTGCGCCATGCATGTCGACTGCCGACCGTTCAGATCATCAGGGCAATGGATGGCATCCCATTTGACCTCGAGCAGTTCCGTACCATCCGGATCGACACTGAGACGATCTATACGCTCGTGCCGCAGCTCGAAACGTACAAGTCAGAGATTGCGAATCAAGTCAGACGGGTACTCGAAGATCCGGACGCTGCGGACAATCCGCTGTCCACCTTTTTTCCAGGTCTGTCGGTACTGATCCCGGCTCTTGCGTGAGAGTTCCATTGGCGGACAAGTTGGGGACTGAAGCTCTTAAGTTCGCGCGTGCTCGCGGTGCTGCTGCGCCACTACCTCCTTCGGCGTCTGTCGCCGATGTAGGGCGGCCGATTCCCCATCAGGTGGGGAGGACCATCGCACCGAATTCAAGAGGTGGCGGCTTTTCGCCGACCTCGGGCGTTAGGGCGGCTTGATCTCGAGGATTCGAGTGGCGCGCTTGCGCGGCGTGTTCTGGGCTCGATCGGAGTGACGC
>JALYZH010000336.1 GCA_030948945.1 Gemmatimonadota bacterium
GCCGTTCCCGTCTCAGCTCTCGCAGTGGGTACGCGAATACCGGCGGCTCCACGAGGTTGGGCATGGTGTCGTACTTCCATTGGACGTGAGCCATGCGGTCGAGGAGGGCATCGAACTCTTCGGGAGAGAGCTTGGTACAGAATCGTGCGATGCGCCTGGCGATCTCACGTCGCGCGGCGGCAATAGCCGCTGCTTTTCTCTTGTTGTGCATTGATGCGGGATCTCTCGCTAAATCGCGGCGAGTCCTGCAAGAATCCTTCCCGCCCAACTATTTCTTCGAGCCTTCCTTCGGATCCTCGCGCTCGAACAGCGCATCCTTTTTTCCCCACCGATGCATCTTGTGGCAAGCGGGGCATTCGATTGGATCCATTTGCTCGATGGGGATCGCCCCGAACGTCTCGGGGTCCATTGAATATCCTGTATAGATCATTTTGCCCGTGTTCGGGCACTTGATGACAATCCGATTCACTCTGCCCTCAACGGCGACGGCACGCTAAGCCTGTCTGCAAGGAGGGTTCCGTAATTCACCTGAGTCGGTTCGCGGGAGGGAAAGATCGAACTCGCGGCTATCGAGCGCACTTTACCTGCGCCTTGACCTGAACCGTCTTGGCTGTCGAGGACATCACGTTGGAGATGACCAGGTGGTATGTCCCTTCATCCTGAAGCTGGTAGTCGAGGGTCGTCTCCGATCCCCTGACAGTCTCCCACGACGAGTGAGGTATCGCGGCCGGGTTGGCGTGCCAGAAGACGTACTCACCGTCGGTGAGCAGAAAGGTCTCCAGATCGCCACCGAACCCGCCGATACCGTGAATCTGTCCGACGAGGCGGCACTTCTGATCGGTCTGGGGGAGGTCGAACTGGTACTGAAGCGCGTCATGCGCCTGGATACCCGCCGCTTTTGCATCGGCGACCTTAATGGTGAGAAGCGCGCCGGGCTTGGTGGCGGCAGCAGGCGTTGCTCCCAGTGTCGGTGAAAGCGTGGCGGGCGAGAGTGCCTGGGCAGAAACGGGCTCGGGCGTGTATGCAGGCGCGTCAACCGCGACACGAGTCGGATTGGCAGCACGGATCGGACGAGCGGCGGCATCGGTGCCCGAGATCAGATTGAACATCACGATGTACGCGACCACGAGTCCCGCGGCTACGCCCAACCGCGCCTTCTGGTCTGCGGGGTCATGAGTTGGGGGCCCGTCCTGCGATCTGTCCCATCCGCATTGCTTGCAGACCGTGACCGATTCCTGCATCGGCTCGCCGCAAAAATTGCAGAACTTCTTCACGAATTTCGTCACGCTGCTTCCTTTGACTCTCTGACCGCAAACGTCAGATTCCTGGGTACGAACTCCTATGGTAGGAGGACGAATCAGGTCCCCGCGCGGAACAGCAGAAAATCAGCCGCGTCGAGTCGCAGGCTGCTAGTTGGGGCTAGGCCCAGATCGATGCTTTCTTGGCCCAGCTCGAGTCTTTGTATCGCTGCGTAAACGCCTTCGCCGTCTCCTTCAGCGCTGTCTTGTCGTTTTTCGCCTTGTAGCGGGCGACCCCCGCCCAGTACATCGCTTCCGGAGCCGCGTCCGTGTTCGGAAGCTTGTCGACGATCTCGCGAAACCGCTTCTCCGCGTCGTCGAAATTGCCCTGCTTGAAGGACATGTGCGCGCGCCCGAGCATCAGCTGCGCCAGGAAATCATCGAGAGGGAGAAAACCTTCCAGGCGGTAGAATTCCTCGCCATTCGGGTCGAGCTCGAGAACGGTCGGCGTCCAATGCGCGTTATACAGCTCACCATAGCGCTTGAACGCCTCCGCATCGTCCTTCACGTGGACGCGCGCGGGAATGAAGTTGTCGTTGACGAAGCGCACCACGCGCTCGTTCGGCCACACCTCGGCATCCAGCCGAGCACAGCCGCTTCACATAGGGGCGGCGCTGAAATCGAGGAGGACGGGCTTGTTCTGCTTCTTCGCCTCTTTGAGAACGTTGTCGACGTCGTGGCGGAACTTGATCTCCATTTTGGTCATCCTCCTGCGGTAACACCCTTCATGGGCTGTGCCGCCGAGGCGGGTGGCGTCCAATCCGCTGGCCGTTCGAGCGCTTTTCGATCCCACTTCGCCAGATTGGCGGCCGTCTCGTACGTGCTCTGCAGAAACTCGAGCACAGCCCGATCGGGGTCAGCCGACGTGCGAACGGTCTCGTACGGCAGAATCCAATCGCGCATCACCGGATGATAGTACGCCGCCTCTGGCCTGATCCGCGCCACATCACATCCGGGCGGCTCAGGATACGCGTACGCGTAGAACGCAGGTTCGGAAACGGGGCCACCGACGGTGCCCACCCACCAGCCCGCGCTGATGCATTCGTGGGAATAGCCTTCGATCTGGACGTAGTCAGGACAGTTTGGAATTCCGCCCGGATGCCGCGGAGCGGGCCGGCCCGAGAATCGGGTGCACGCGATATCGAACCCTCCCCACCAAAAGTGCGACGGGCTCGATTTCCCGAGGAAGCGGGCGCGAAACTCCTTCAGAACACGATCAGTTTGCAGGAGAACCTGCCAGCACCGATGCACCGCGTCTGCATCATACGATGCGTGCGTGCGATCCTCCGTGAAGCGGATCGTGTCGGACATCTCCATGGGCACCGGCAGGATCTTCACCTTGATGTCGAGCGAGCGCAGCATCGACATGTATTCAGCGAAGAAATCAGCGACGGACTGCGGCACCAGTGGGAGTAGCCGGACATCTCCGTCGCTCGTCTGTGTGATCAGCTTGTGCTCAGTGAGGTCGAAGCTGATGTCGAAGGTCCGGCCATCACTATATG
Source organism: Gemmatimonadota bacterium (assembly GCA_030948945.1). The sequence continues at coordinate 2,801 of JALYZH010000336.1, forward strand.
GTATAGGCGATGTCGTGAGACCGCGCTCGGTGACGTACAGCACTACCTGCCACCAGTGGTTCTGCATCGGCGCCAGCGCCAGCCGGGTTTTGCCGACGATCTGCGTCCAGCGCTGGAATGTCGACTGGGTCGGCGCCCAATCATCGAGGGTGAGTCGCGGCCAGACCGCGGTTGCGTTAGTCGACTGCATCGCTGTCGCCTCATACAAGAGTTTGCTGCCTCGCGGCACCTTCCGATATATAATCTTCGCGTCAACCCGCGACTGCCACTTTTCTTGCAGGAGTAGTAGCCCATGACGACCAAACTTCCCACCCGGCAGCTCGGCGCCACGGACATGAACATCACGCGCGTCGGATTCGGCGCGTGGGCAGCCGGCGGCGGCGATTGGGCGTTCAGCTGGGGTCCGCAGGACGACAACGAATCGATCGCCGCGATCAACCACGCCGTCGAGCTCGGCGTCAACTGGATAGATACCGCGGCGGTCTATGGACTCGGCCATTCCGAAGAGGTCGTCGGACGAGCGCTCAAGAAGCTCATTCCCTCCGACCGGCCGTTCGTTTTCACCAAGTGCGGGCTGGTGTTCGATCCGAACGATCGCTTGAAGGAACCGATTCACTCCCTGCACCCCGAATCGATCCGCAAGGAGTGCGAGGCATCGCTGCGCCGGCTCGGCGTAGAACGAATCGATCTCTACCAGTTCCACAGGCCCGATGAAACCGGCGTTCCGGTCGAGTCCTCGTGGCGAGCCATGGTGCAGCTCGTCGAGGAGGGAAAGGTTCGCGCCATCGGCGTGTCGAACTTCGACGTCTCCCTCCTCAGGAAGTGTGAGGCAATCCGGCACGTCGATTCGCTCCAGCCGCCTTTCTCGCTGATCAGGCGCGGTGCAGCCGCGTCAGAGATTCCCTGGTGCCGCGCCCACGCGACGGGCGTGATCTGCTACAGCCCAATGCAGGCGGGAATTCTCACCGACACTTTCTCGCTCGAGCGTATCAAGAACATGGCGTCCGACGACTGGCGGCGTCGGTCAGGGAACTTCCAGACGCCACAGCTCGAGAGAAACCTGGCGCTGCGGGACGCGCTGATTCCAATCGCGCGGCGTCACAACACCACGGTGTCGTCG
>JALYZH010000337.1 GCA_030948945.1 Gemmatimonadota bacterium
CCTGTAACTGGACTCACATTCCATAGTTCGCGGTGACAGACTTCGAACGCATGTGACGCATCCAAACGCTCCTTCAACAGGGCGAGAGTCATCGCTTCCGGTGAAGCCGCATCTACCCCTCCAGGGATCCTCAAGAGCCGGGACAGAAAGTGGGTTTCCGTTTGGGCCCAGCGAGCGTATGCTCCGCGAGAGTTATCGAACAATGCGGTTACGGGTTGCTCGGCGACGGCCTCTGGATAGCGGGACCGGTAAGCCCCCAGATACTGTTGCGAAAGTTCTCGCGCTTGCACCTCAGTGGAAGAGCGCGACTGTTGACCGGCGCAGCGTTGGGGAAAGGCCGTCACGGCGACGACGAACGCAAGTGGCAGCAGTCTCCCCAACCCCACAGGGGAGCAGTTCACAAGAGTTTCACCGGTCGCCGACTTGATAGCGGCGCTAGTATGAACGTAATCTCCCGCCTTTTCACGGCTCGTCCCGTGGGCGCTTGCCGCGCGCGCATTATCGATAGGATGCGAGACAGCAGTCGGTTTACCTCTCGCGTGTCCTCTTCCGAAAGCCATCCTTGGCACCGGCCAGCCCAAAGATCGCGAGTAGGCCCTGCAACCTTGGCGACACCCGGCCGGAATGCACGCCGAAAGTGGCGTTGCGCGCTGCGAGCCATCGCACCAACTACACGACAGACTCTCTCGCGATTGGCTCGGTCGCTGAGTTCGTAATGGATGTGCAACGGCCGGAATAAGACATCCACAGCGAACCCGCCGTCCCCACTCTCTTCCGGGGCGAATTGCGCAAGCAACCCAGCCTCGCGCAACACTCGGAGGTGATAGTAGAGTGCGTCCGGTCGGCGGCCTAGCAAAATGGCTAGCTCACGAACTGAACAGGGACCGTTTGATTCCAGCGCATCCACAATGTCCTGCCTAACGGCCGAGGCGAGTGCGCGGATTTGCCGTGGCGACTGGATGGCGGCAGAAGAGGGTAAGGGCGCGTTCACAGAATCAGTCTAAGCAGTTATTGAAATAAATACAATATATTCAATGCGGTCGCGGTACCCTTTACGGACCGCGAAATCGGCGGTTTGTGGAGTGGGTTACCTGAGCCTTTGGCAGAACGACTCACGCCGAGGGTGCCACCCCAGGGCATGGATGCGCCGCCTTCCGAGAAGGCCGTGCCGCCCGCTGTACCTCGCGTATCGGCGCTACGTGCGGGGGGTAGCTAGCGCTCATCCTCGCGGCCGAGGGTGACGTCTCGGATCGTCGTTCTGATCTCCATGGCGAGTGCAAGCCGAGGGGCGCTGACCACCCGCCTGAGCTGCCGGACCTCACGCGACGACATTCGGTCGAGGAGGTTGGCGATCCTCCGCTCCAGGTCCCCGCGACCGGGCAGCCCCCAGAGCTCGTCGCGGATGGCCGATTCTCGTGCGACCGCGCGCTCGGACTCGACGCGACTCGCTGCCCGTTCGTTCTCCAGCTGGGCGGATATGACGCAGCAACATCACCCCGGGTGCGACCCGATTCGTCCAAGCGACGCATCGCCCATTGGCGAGGCTATTCTTCGCCTGTGAGGTATCCGCCCAGAGGCGGTGAAATCGCGGCTAGAGGATTACGACCACCTCGCGCAGGCGCAAATGACCTGGGCTCATATTCCCGCCCTCACAATCGGTTTTGGCGACGGGAAGCGTGTCACCGCCTTGATCCAGTAGCCGCGCCAGGTTCCGGCGAGCGGCGTTTGGGCACGGGCGGGAGTGAGTCCACACAATATTGTAGAAATGAGCAATACGAGCGTGCGGTGGGACTGGCTCGACATGTTGCGTCTCGAGAGGAGGAGCGATAAGTTGAAAAATCAACACCGCTGATATTTCAACATTTGCGACTTCTGTGAGCACTGTCGCCAATTCACCCGGGGGGAGTTTTTGTCCCCATGTTCAGAAATGCGATGCGGGAGCGGTTCGAGACTCGGCAGGTTCGGCGAACAGTCTGGCGCGACGGATTGCATGCATTCGAGGCGATGTATGCGCCGAGTTCCACACTCCCCGAGCATGAGCATACATCACCCTTCTTTACGTATGTGCTCCGCGGCGAGTACGTCGAGGAAGTCGACCGACTGCCTCGCCACTGTGCGCGTGGCGCCGTCATCTTCCATTGTCCCAACGAGGCGCATGCGAATGTGGTTGGTCGTCATGGGACGGCATCCCTGAACGTCGAGCTCACAGACGAGGCATGGCGTGAGCTCACGACCGACATGGTGCCGTCGTGCGAGATCATTGGCCGGGCGCTCTCAGGCGACGTCGAATGGATGGCGCTCACTGCATGGCGCGAATTCCACCTCGACGATTCGGCAAGTACGCTCGGACTCGACGAGGCGGTTGCGATGCTCTGCGCAGAAGTCAAAGCGTCGCATGCACGAGGGATCTTTGAGCCCCATCGGCGGCTGGATCGCTGCACAGACTTCCTGCGCGCGAACGCGACGTCGGCGCTGCGGCTGGGTGACGTCGCGCGCATTGCCGGCGTTCACCCGATGTACCTCGCAAGGCTGTTTCGCAAACGGTATGGCTACTCGATGGGTGAATTCGTTCGGCGGCAACGAATCGCGTGGGCATGCGATCAGCTCTCACGCGACTCCGGAACCATCAGCGCGGTCGCATTGCGTGCCGGCTTTGCCGACCACGCACATTTCACTCGCACGTTCCGGCGGATCACCGGCTGCGCACCACGCTGGTATCGCCAGCACGTCTCGGCAACGACGCGTCAACGCGTTTAGCGGGCCCCAAGAAGCTTCTGAAGTCCCTCCGCCAGGGCGTCGCGCCAGATCAGGGTGTCGTGGCCCCCGGTGAGCTGTCGGTACACCACGTCGTACTGCTTCGCGCGCAGAATGTCGCGCAGCTGCCGCGTGCCCTCGAGGATTCCCGATGAGGTACCAAACTTGTCGAACTCGAACGTGCCAGCGGCAAGGTAGAAGCGCGCCCGGTGCGCGGGTGACACGGGCTGCTGAAGTGCCACCTGCGCAACCCAGTTCGGCTCCGTGGTGGCATCTTCATTTGCATAGGCAACCTTGCCGTCCGGCGTGGCACACACGCCGGCGCAGATGCCGTTGTTGTGCTCAGGCGACCACCAGAACGCGCCCGACATGCTCAGCGCATTGCCGAACACTTCCGGATGCGCGAGACCGAGGTACGCCGCACCCAAGCCCCCCGCACTCGCCCCGCCGATCACGGTCTGGCGTGCGTCGCGTGTGACGTTGTAGTGCGAGCGCACCCACGACACGAGCTCCTTCGCCATAAAGTCGCCGAATGTCGCGTTGGCAACGAGATCATAGATGCGACGCCCCGGCAGGTTGTCCACCATCACCACCACCGTTGGTGGAATGTCTCCCGCTGCGATCAGGTTGTCCCACATCGGGAGACCGCTCCACTCCGGATCGAGATAGTCGTCGCCATCGAACAGCACGACGAGTGCGTTCGGCTTTCCCTTCGGTGAGTAGCCGGCCGGCAGATAGATCGTCACATCCCGATCCACCTTTTGCCACGCACTATGGATCTTCTGCCTCTCGATCCGCCCCTCGGCCACGCCAGGCCGCTTCACCATCCATTTCTCTGGAGGTGCGCCGGGAAGCTCCGCCACACTCTCACAGCGATACTTACTGGCACCAGGCGGGCAGCTCATCCTGACCCCGCGATCGAAGGGATCCATCTGTCGCGTCACGCGTGGCATGTCCGGATCGGCAGGCCGGTTGGGCTCCAAGCTGTACCTGAATCGCGCCCCCTTCGGCAGGCGTAGAGTCAAGTACCAGATGTCCGACGTGCCGATTCGATGCAGTGCGTCCTTGGGCCACTCCGGCACCGCGAACGACCCGCGCACGTAGACGTTTCTGGTGTCCCCCTCGGCACGCCAGAGAAAGGTCACGAGATCGTAGTGTTCGTCGTACGGCTCAACGATTGGCGTTCCTTCCTTCGCAACGTCGGCCCAGAACGACGACGTGTTGGTGTTGCCGTCCTGGATCTGCTTGCGGATGACTTCAATCCGTGGGCTTGGAGCCTCGTCGCGCCACGGAAGCGGGCCTGTTCGCTCGTCGAGAGACACGAGCTCCTTGAAGGCAATAGTGTATTGTGCTTCAACGTCGCCTTCGTTTGTCACGACAACGGCGTACTGGCCGGTGCCTTCGGCCACGAACGCAACCGACGACGGACCCTTCACCGTGGGCGTGATGAATGGGCGGACCATCGTGCCATTCGGTCTGGTGACGTTGACCGCCAGCCCGATGGAGTGGGCTACAGCCATCCGCGCATAATCCCCATCGCGAAGAACTGCGAGTACGTTCTCGGTGCGGTGTGGAGGAAGCCGGCGGCTAACGGAGTCCCGCAACGAAATGGTGAACTGCGCGCGAACAGGTGAAGGAATGCCACTTGTCGCGAGCAGCAGGAGGGAGACGCCTGCAGCGCCTGTCCACGGTAGTCTCATCGCGTTCTGGCCTCACAGTTCAGGGTAAATCGTGAACGGTAAGCTAGAGTGGCGCTCACACCCCGTCTTGCACGTGAGAAGCCTGATTGGACCTCACCCGATTTGATTGACACCGGGTTCACGTTGCGCAGGCTCGCCTCGTTCAAGCCAGACGTGCGCGACGTCATGGTTTTCGAGGGAGTACTCGCGCAGTGAGTTCTCGCGGGGATCTGAGGTGGCTAAATTGTAGCGAACGCAATCATCAGCGAGCCCCGATGGCTACCCTGGCACGCTTTATCGGTATCGACCGCTCCGCCGACCCCCGCATTCCGGACCTTGCTGGGGCAACGCGGGATGCGCGTGCCATGTGCGCACTGTTTACCGATTCAATTGCCGGTGTCGACGCTCGCGCCCGAACGACCTAATTCACGACCAGGCGGCCAACGCCGACTACGTGTGGAGCGAGATCATCGAGGAGTTGTCGTCGCCCTATGAGGCGAGCTTCAGGGGCTATCTTCCTCACGACACGATCCCATCCGGAACGTATCCGACGACGATGTCGTCCGAGCGAATAGGAGAGATTGAGACCTCAAAGATCGCGGCCCGATTCCACTACGACTCGATCCTCGGCGCGGCCACGGCTCGGCGATACCGGCTCGCGTACGACGGCGTGTACTGTGACGGCGAGATCGTCCCCAAGCTACGTACCGCGGCGCAGCCGGTGTGGTATCTGTGCGATGGCACGCTCGTGATCGCCGAGGCGAAGGGCGGATATGATCGCAAATCGCTCGATGCCATTCTCGCCATGGGGTACAAGTATCGCCAGGGCACGATTGAGTGGGCGAGGAAAGCTGGCGATTCACTCCTCGTCGCATCGCGCTCGTTGCTGCCTAGCCAGGCGCCGAACGCCGCGCAGGTGCGGGCGACGAATCTGTTCTTTGATTTCCTTCGGCACGGAGAGCCAGTTCGGGTCGAGGTCGTACACGCAGATTATCGGTCACATATCACGCGATACTACATCGCGGAGACGATCTATCCGCCGTGAACGCGCGTGAGAGAGCTCTTGGACGGCGTTCCACTCCGCTCACCTCGATCTCCAAACTCGGAGCGTTGAGTCCAAGCAGAAAGCGTGAGCGCGGATCGGGCTCGAGGTCGAATACGCCCTGCCCGAGCACGCCGGGCAAGCGATAGAGCTGCGCGGCAACCCACTAGTCTTCAGCCGAGCTTCGGCCGTCACCTCCCGAGATTAGCGGACAAGTTGCTGCATCGCAGGAGCACTGGCAGGGCAATTCCCCTCCACGTCTCCTGCTCGCGCAGGCTTACTTGGGTCCAAACCCCTTGATCGTGTTTGGAGTCAGCTCGACACGAACGGTCAAGAGGGCGCGAAAGGATTAGCAGGTCGATTCAATCGGCGTTTCGCTTCAGCCGCCTGCGACGCGCTGCGAGGCAACGTTGGCTGCAAGCGGTGCCGGGCCGCTGCACTGATATGCCAATCAGTTGCCTGACACCCACCATGTACCCCTCGCTGACCTGACATTACTCCATCACATTGTATTCTCTTAAGGCCTTTTCAACTGCACCGATGAAAGCTCGTCGTGAAACGACTCACCCTCGTTCGTGACTGTGGCCTTCTCTGCAGGATCACTGACGAGGAACTCCATAGCTTTCGGATTGCTTGGATCACCGAGATATGGAATGGCCACGTAGAATTCATCCCCAAGCGTGATCGTGAATGCCCCTTCACTGACACTGAGTCCGGTGTTGTTGAAGCAATTGGCGCTATAGCCGCTCGGCCCAACAACGAGGATCGAGTCCACCTCATCGTTAGCGTTGATTCCCCTCCAGTCTGACCAAGAGGTGTCTTTGAGCTGAACGTCCGCCAGGTTGGAAATGCTGTCCGTCGCCCGAATCTGGATATAGGGCTGAGCGATGACGTTGTTGAGTACGGACTGCAGCCCAGTCCAGAGCGTCCCAAAATTCGTGAATTGCTGTAGCCCTGCGACAACACCAGTCACGTCTTTTAGCACGCTTTGAAACTGTGCTAGATCCCCAATCAGTGAATTGGACGGCACCATGACCAAAGCGAAACCTTCATCGCGGCCCTCAGAAGGCTTGTACGACGCGTGACGAAACATTGCCAAAATCCAGGGTATCGGTATCGCTGGAATTGTTATGCTGACTGGGGGCAGATCAACTGCCGCAGAAATTTCATAGATCTGGGGAATGTTTGGATCAGGCAGCTTATCGACGCCGACAAATAGCTGGACAATCGCGTTGATCGTGTAGGTCGCTGTCGTCGGAGCCACGCCCACCACTAGCTCCGATGTTGCAGGGGCAAAAGTGAGTGAAATGGCTGGGACCCCGGTGGTCGCAATCTGCGGCGGTTTCTGGGTATCTGTGCCGAGTGTCCCCAGCAGCTTATCGCGCGAAGGGCCATCCACCCCACCCGCGAGCGAAAAGACACCGGAGCCAGGTGGGACTTCTTTATTGTTGGCGTCCTTGATCATCCACTTCACTCTTAAACCGACGGGAAGTTGGAGAGGGAGAGGAATGCTCGCCGCAAGCTGCCCCAGCAGTCCGGGTATCCCGCTCACGGCCAAGGGCGGGACACGGGTAAGGTCCACAATCGGCATGGGGCCGAGAATCGCCGGGAGATTCCTGTCGAGCGGCAGTGTTTGAAGTCCCGTTGCGGTATCGGCGATTCGGAGGTTCTTCGCAAGCCATATCGCGTTTATCACCTGGTCGCTCACAAACGGCACGCGCATCTGGCTCAGCTGCGGCGCAATGCTCGCCGTAATCACTTGCCCTGGGGTGACCGTATGCGGTGCGGGAACTTCAATCTGGAGGGTCGTCGCAAGTGCGTATAGCGCGTCGGAAGTGATACTCATTTCACTCGCTCCTTGCATTGGATAACGTCATCGTTCCCAAGATGGGCCAGCACGTTGATCGTCACCGAGACCGCGACCAGAAGACACCCGCGACGGCATTCATACGTTGAAGATGGGCTGGTGGAGCGGCCTTAGCATTTCTGCGTCGCCATCCGAAATGCTCTGGTGGTACGTCGGCCCCGTCCGCACCGGCAGATCGCGGCGATCCACTTGGAAGTTCCCCGGTGAACAGCTTCGAGAGTGCGGACGCTGCCCCGGGATGTGCCGTCGGGACAAACCGACGTTAGTGACCGCGATGCCGACAGCTACCGGTCGCATTGGGACATTTTCTGGAGGCGATATTTCCGACCTTGACCGGCACTTTCTGTCCGTGCGAAAACGGCCGCCCTGGCTAAATCTTCAGGAAGAAGAGCGTCCGCTTCGCGCTGTCGTGGAGCGCCGTGCGCACCTTCTGCTCATCCAACCAGTCCGGGTGTGGAACCACTGGCGGCTGCGCTGAGCCGTAGAGCGCCGGGACATGCTTCTTGATCGCCGCATCAGCCAGCAGGTACCCGTGGTTTTCCAGCACCGCCGCCTCGGCGTCCGAGAACGCGTTCAGATCGGTCCGCACCTTCGAGATCACTTGCTTCGCGAGCCCGTCCGAGTACCCTATTGCGTCAGTAGGGTCGTAGCTCGTGCGTGCGCTCCGGATTCCCCAGTAGGTGCCCTGCATGACCCCGGTCGCGAAGCTCGAGATCAGCCACCGCTTCCGGAGCGCTCGCGCTTGCTCCTGCGCGATATCGGCATAGCGCAGCAGGCGCCACTTGAGGCCCTTGTCCCCCTCGAACTGGAAAGGACTGCCCCCGTCCGAAACGAGCACCACGCTGTGATCCTTCCACACCGGCTCCAGGCCAAAGTTGTCGTAGTCGCCGCCATCGGTGAGCCGCATGTGCTCAATACACTTGTCCCGACCGTCGTCGTAGTAATCGCCACCTTTCAATTCGGTCGGCTTGAGCCCAATCGGCAGCGGGTTGAACACCGGCGGGAAGCACGAGGATGCGGCGACTGCTTTCGCCACCGGCCACTCGGGCGGCGTCGGCGCGATGTAGCCCGCCTGGTAGTCGCCCGAGGCACGTTTCTGGAAAGTCCAATCCACGCCAAAGGCCATGTCGGTCGCACAGAAGATGAAGTTCGGAGCCTCGGGGAGCTGGCCAATCCGGAGCCGCGTGAGGTCGGTCTCGTACTCAAGCATCAGCGCCTTCACGCCGGTCGCGTCGTCGAACCAGTTCCAGGGGAGTAAGCGGTTGAGGATCGGCCACGTCCTCCTGTCGGCGCTCGTGAAGGCGCGGATTCGGCGTGCCACCCCCTCGAAATCGCCGAGGCGGCCAGCAGCCATCCCCGCCGGCTCGGCGAGCGCCGCAGCCAGGACGGCTGACATGATGCTGCCGCCGGAGACCGAGGTGATGGTCCGGAGCTGACCGAGGACGCCCAGCTCGTTCAGGCGGCGGAGCGCGCCGAGGTGGAAGAGCGTCGCGCGAAAGCCACCGCCCGAGAGGCAGAGCCCGATCCCGCTTCTGGCGGCTTTCGGCGCGGGCAGGTACTTCTCGTCGTGTGGCGTCGTCGCATCGGCACGGACAACAGGATCAGGGGAGTCTGCGCTCACACCGGGAATCGCCCCCTATCTCGTTTGACGTAGCTGCCCGCGCACTCATCCCCGCGCCCGTGGCGATGCGGTCCTCCCTTCACGGTACGCTCACTTGCTCGACCGGGTGGATCTCCCAGAGAGCGCGCGCGGACGAGTTGCATCGCCCATGCGCATGCGCTCCGTTGGTCGCCCCGCTCCGGTGCTCGCCATCGAAGAAAGCGAGCCCCGTGAACCGGAGCCGGACCGCCGGCGTGACGTCGCCTGTGCTCGGATTCCAGTGACCGCCCGCTTGTTGAACAAGGGCGTCGAGATCCTGCCGCGCCTGGGCGTACTGCGACTCGAGGGCGGCGGGCGGGATCTCGGCGACGACGCAGTGGTTCGGGACCGCGCCGGTCTTGGCCGCGGTGAGCTCGACGTGCCAGTCGCCGTCCGTCTCGCCCTTCTTGATGCGCCGCACCCAGGCCACGACAGAGATCGCGCCGAGCTCGCGATCTGCTCGCGCGAGGCACCAGAACTGATTGGCTCCGGTGTAGTCCGGCAAGGGCCAGGTCGCGAGAATGTCGGGAATCGTCGCTTCTTGCGGCACGAGACCGGGCTGACCGAGGGCGATTTTTTCGGCCCAGCGATAATGCTGGTCGCTGCACGTCCGTCCACCTGGTGGCGCCGCGCGGGCCATGGCTCGCGGACTCGGCATGAGGCGGAGGTTCCGGGCCCAGCTGTACCCCGTGTCCGTCTGGGCAACAACCCGCAGGAAGCCGTTCGTGGTGTCCGGCTCGAGCATTAGGATAGTGTCGCCGACGCGGAGGAGTCGGATCGGCGGGTGAGTCGTCGACGGGTCACCTCGGAGGTAGACGTTGTGCGTGACGACGGCGTTTTGGCTCCATGCGATCCGCGGTCCGACCGCCGCGGCCAGAGCAACCGATCCGAGCGCGGCATGAAGGAGAGCGCGGCGCAGCACGGAGAGCGTAGAGTGCATGGCGGACTTCCTACCGGTGGTCAGCAGCCTGCGGGGCAGCGCAATCACGTGATTCTTCCGGCCCCCTACGGTACCGCCGACGCGTGCGCTCCATAAGGCACGAATTGAGACAGCGACCGGTCAAATCAGGACAATCTCGCACTGAGTAGTCCGTCGCGTGCTCGTCAGGTCCGCCGTGGTGTTAGTCAACCGGGTCAAGACGCTCGACATCGATGGGTCCAACCGGGCAGTCCGCTGGCCACCGTTTCGGAAGAAACAGCGGACGAGTCGCTCATCTGACCTCGGAACTCCGCCGCTTAGCAGTCGGCAGTCTTCTATAGCGAAAGTTGCATTGAACTCAGCGAAGACGAGATGAAAATGCAGTGGAGCGTGCTCCCGCGAAAAGACCTCGAGCTTCAGATGTCCGAGCTGTGTGACGCGTTGGCGAACGGAGTAGAGAGCGCCATCACTCCAAACCGAGAGTCCTGCGTTCAGACGGGTACGAAGCACTTCAGCCAGCGCATCTAGGTTGGCGGCTGCGGTGATGCGCTCGCGGAACTAGTCATCGGGGTGCATCAGCTGGCATTGTGTACCTCTCTCGATCACCTGGTCGGGTGGGCCGCGCGGGTTCATCGAGATCCCGGTGTACGGCGAGTACATCGCGTCACCCGCGACGAGCGTCTGCCTGGCAAAGGCGCTGTAAGTCGCCTAGGGTCGCAACCCCTTCGTGCCCCCGAGCTCTGTCGGAAGCACGGGATCATGGAGACGACGTTCTGTCGCTGGCGCGCGAAGTTCGGCGAGCTGCAAGTCAGTGAGGTGAAGCGACTCAGGGGGGCTCGCGCGGTCGATAAACGGACGCCCGGCATCGGGGCTAGGTGATCAGCCAGCGAAAACGCAAGCTTGATCGAGCAGAGCTTCGGCTGGCAGAAATGCGTGGGGTTGCTCCGGCAGCTGCATCATCAAGGGTCGCGAGACGGTGAGCTGGATCTTCGCCTTCACCAGTGCTGCGTACAATTTGGTGCGGATCCGAACTCCTGAGCGCAGCACCGACATGAGAGATGGTCGCTCTCCCGGCGGAAGGACGCCTCGTCACCGTGTCGGCGCTCAGAGCACCTCCTCACACCCCGATCGACTCGACTGATTCATGCCAGGCGGGTCCTTCTTCCATCTTCTGCTGTTTTTCAGCAACCTGCTAAGCCGCTTGAAGCACGTGATTGTCTAAGTTGATAAACGCATCGAACGCATCATGGTACTTATCGCCACCGTGCATGATAACAAGCAATCCTGCCTCCTTTGTTTCGTCAAAAATTAGGTTCATAACCACATCTTCACTCGCTCTGTCAACATGCGACAATGGCTCGTCAAAGAGGTAATAGGTTGCGTCTTTCAGAAGAGTCATAATCACCTGAACCTTCCGCTGCTCGCCCTGGGAAAGGCTGCTGGGATCTCGATCAAGCTTGTCGAGTAACTCCAAAGATTCTGCCCACTGCAGAAATCGCCTGGACTTTGCTTCCGACATAGAACTGAATGAAACGTTGTCTTTCACCGAGCCGGGGATAAAAACAAAAGGCAATAATAAGGCGCTGATCCTCTGGCGCGTAGGGATCGACTGATCATCTGGTTTCGCATGTAAGAAGCCAGCGAGAATGTAGACCAATGTAGATTTGCCACATCCATTTGGACCAGAAATTAGCAGGCGCTGGCCTATGTTAACGCTCAGCGATAACCCGCGAAGAATCTCAGTTGTAGAGTAACCAAAAGATGCGTCTCGCAACGCCATGATCTCTGCGCCGTCAGTGACACCTCTCTCCTCGCCCAGCGCAAGGAATTCTTCCAAGCGCGCAAGCCCCGCATTGACAGACGCAAACGCCGGTAACTGACTACCGATCAACTCAAATGACCGCATGACTCGCGTGTACGCCACCAAGAACGCCATCAGGCCGCCAATGGTCATCTGGCCGGCCATAACAGTTAGTACCCCGCCTAGCAATACGGCCAGCTCGGCAAAGGAGAATAGCGCGCTCGTGGCACCTTGGAACATTGCGATGTATTTCGTTCGCCGAAGAAGGTTGGTCTCCCACGAGCGAAGCAGTGTTTGCACGGCAGTCCGCACCGCGGAGCCGAGATCGTACATATTCACCGTTACATATGCCCGGAGAACATGCCCGAGGCCATCGCGTAGGGTCGCATTGTGCTCGCTCGTGGTTACAAATATTGACGCCATCCGCTCGCGCGATCGACGTGACAAGTAGACAGCCAGAGGCATAATACATATGAGGCCGACAGTAAGCTTCCAAGACAACCACAAGCACACTGCCAAAGCACCAGCGGAAGTCGCTATTGCGGTTAGCAGACTCGTTGTGGCCGAAAGGGTTTTTTGTACAAGGTCGACTGGCTCATCATATACGCGAGCCATGTAATAGCCGTAGTCACGGCTAGTTATTGACCTGTAATCGATATTGTAGAAGTGTTCGACGAGCCTAATGACAAGTCGCTCGATGGCATCATTCGTTATTTGCTGTGCGATCAACGATGAGCGGTAGGCCATATATCGCACCATCGCTGTAACGCCGATGAGGCAACATGCCGCCACGACAACGGACGTATAGCGATGTGCAGCGATCGCATCGAATAGGGATCGCTGAAGCATAGGATCAGCAACTCCTGTCATCATAGCGAACACCAGACTTATGTATGACAGTCGCAGAAACGCACGTCGCTGGGGGGCAAAGAGACGGTACCCTTGCCTAAAACACGCCGTATCCAGCGACCATTGCGATCCTAACCTTCGCAGTATAATCTCCCGTCCAGAGAGTGCGAAGCCGGCGTAAGTACGCGCTGTAGGAACGCCGCGGTTCCGGCCGATCCGTATGCATAATCCGCGGAGAGGCGCGCTAAACCCCTTCCCGGAAATGATTTCCCCCCCTCTGTCTCAATTTGAAAGCAGAGAATACTTTCTGCTAAGTCAACTGCATACCGATAATACTGTTCCTCATGCGTGACGTTGTGCATGTCGAGCAGAAATTCACCAACTCCGCTCATGCCGTCGAATTGACAGGGGAAAGCGGCGAAACACATCTGCACACCCGAGGCAGCGCGCCTCGCGGCCTCCAGATACCTGTCCTCGTGTAGCATTTCATAAAACCGGAGCAGCGCTACGCCTATGCCCGAAGTTCCATGGCGCCAATATGGAAGTAGTGTCCCGCCCCCAACGTGAGAGAACCACCGCAGCTTCTCGTCCTCTTTATATGCGTGCTGCAAGGTGAAATTCATGGCCTCAATAGCGGCTGATCGAAACCTCGCATCGCCGGTTTCTCCGTAAAGCCGAAGAAGAAAGCAAGCGATCCCACTAGTGCCGTAGGCGTATCCTAAATGGATGTGACCGTCTGATGGACTGGGCCAGTATTGCCCGTCTTGATCGACCTTCGCCATGGCTAGGAGGTGTTCCCCCGCCATCACTGCCTGATCCAAGTGAGTAGGATTACCTGTGTCAGAATGCATCGACACGCTAGCCAGCCCCCAACCTGCCATTCCGTGTACTATGCCCGCCTCATCAAATAGGAGCGGAGATTTATACGCCAGGTTCAGAGCCTCCTCCGCTCGATCCATATGTCCCATCCATGCAAACGCTCGCGCAACCCCAGCAAGGCCGATATAGAGTCCCGGAGGGTACGTGGACGTGCTGAGTCGTTGTCGTAGGATCCACGCTTCGGCCTCTAACGGAATGCCACCCAAAGCCTGCAAAAGAAAAAGTGCGGTTCCGCATGCACCGTAAGACAAATTCAGCGGGTTCGTTTGATAAACCATAAAATCCGCCGGCCACAGCCGGTCGTCTCTGTCAGTCGTGGTGGTCGAAACAATATCCTTCGCGACTCCGGTGACACACTCCCTCAGCAAGTCGCCCAATGAACTTTCGGCGATCGATGCATCACCCGATAGACGAGTGGCTACTTCGGTATCCGAGCGTCTCATGATGCAAGTGCCTGGCGCGCGGCCTCGACATCTCCAGCGAGTAAGTTCGCAATGGCAGTTTCAACAAATTGCGGAAGCCCAATGTTGACAAAGCGTCTTAGGAATCGAGGAGCTGCATCGGGGTAAAGCTCGACCAATCCTTCAATTGGAATTACCAGACCGTGTAGCAACATTGCCAATGCAAACCAATCATCTGCAGGAGCTAAGACATCGCCTCGTTCAAATCGCGCCAGTTCGCGGAATCCAGGAGTGCGCCACAGACGAGCAAATGCCGCAAATGCGGGAGGCTCGTCACATCGAAACGCACTTTCCAGGTCAATGAATCGAACACTTAAGTCGCTAGGATCGATTAGTATGTTATTCGGCGATATATCGCCCAGTATGAAACCTCGCGCGTGTACGCTCTTGATGATCTCGATCAACTGCTGTCCGATCGTACGAAATATTCGGCCAAACGACGCAACTTTGTCCGGTTCGTAGATGTGTGCCATGAGAATCACATCGTCCCTAGCACGGTAGGTTCTCAACGCCTCGCCACTGACAAACTCCTGGACTAGGAACCAGTGCTCCCACTCCTGGAACAACGCAATTGGTCTAGGGAAAACCAGCAGATCGCGAAGGTAATCCAGAGTGTTGTACTCGCGCTGCAGTAGCGAGATGGCATCAAAAGATACTAATCCATCTGACCAAGAATGCGTATACGGGCGCGCCTCTTTGACGATCACCGTTTCCTCTGACTCTCCATCGATCGCGGTATAGACACCACCGGAATTAGAAAACGCCAAGGCGTCGATGATTTGGAACCTATTCTGGAGGAGCGGCAGTACTCCCGAATCGGTCATTTCGTCAGCCGCCGGAAATGGATCCTCTATTCCTTCTGGCAATGAAAAGAAAGGCGTTCGGTCATCATCAATGATTGTTCCTCCCGCTCCCGCGATAACCAATTTTGTCGTCCCATCGGCAATCAAGCGGCGACGTTGTACAAAACCGCCGTATCGATAGAAGACGACCTTGCTGTCTTTATAGCGGCGATCCGATAAGATGTACGGTCCCGTGAAACCCTTTGTGGTCTCGGCGATATCATCGATGAGCTTTAAGAAGTGCTCTTGATCGCTGGGGTATACCGTCATGAATTTGCCTGACGAGCCGCGTGCGCATCTCTTAGCATTTAGTATCGCAAGTATGCGGCGATCTGCGGCAACCTTGAACGTGGCTCGCGATCGCAAGCAGACCTGAGCCACGCGCCTCAGTATTTCCTGGGCATCCCGCGCCGTAGCAGAAACGTGAATCTTGAGTCCTTGGTCGGGCGGGTGTGAGCCGCGAACAGCCGCGCCAAGCCACACATCATGCCGAACAACTTCCCAGTCGTTCGGCAGCAAGTTCGACAATAGATCGAGATACTCTGAGCCAGCTTGATAACGGGACATTGGCTCGAAGTAACGGGGGTTTGCAACGAGGAAGTTGTCAAAACCAGCCATGGAGAGGCCTCGTGATAAAGGCTATCGCAATACTCGGCTGGACTCTCGCTACTCTTCATCGAGACGGCAT
>JALYZH010000338.1 GCA_030948945.1 Gemmatimonadota bacterium
GAAGTGCCAATGCCCACAGACTTCTTTGATGCGGTCAGAAGTTTTCAGCGGGAGATCGGCGCGGTAGGCGGATACGTCTTCTCAGCCGCAAACTCGCGTGACGGAATTACGGACCGTCACCTATTTAACAAATGGCTCAGTGTGGCAGAGAAGAAAGCCAAGCTCACGAAGTTGGACGGTAGCCTGTGGCACGCATACAGGCGCAAGTGGGCCATCGAACGGAAGCACCTTCCATTGAAGGACGTAGCAGCCGCTGGTGGCTGGAAGGATGTGAGCACGCTGCTGGAAGTTTATCAGCAGTCAGATGAAGAGTCGGTCCTAGCAGTCACCAGCGTCACGCTGAAGCTGCGAGAGAGAGGCGTGGCCTAATCAAAGGCACGGAGAAACTCGACCGAAACTCGACCAGGCCGATAGCGAACAAAAAGCACCATCAGCGTAAATGCCGACAGTGCTTTGATTTACTTGAATCGGGACGGCGGGATTTGAACCCGCGACCCCCTGAACCCCATTCAGGTGCGCTACCGGGCTGCGCTACGTCCCGTTTCCCCTCTCTAACCTGAGAGAAACAGACTGGGGAGTATAGTGGCTCGCCGCATCCGCTACAACCCAACCAATGTCCGGCTGAGTCCGTGGACGCCGGATAGCTTTTTGCATCTTCTCTTGGGTGAGATGACGGCGGGGATCTAGAACGGAATCGAGGGGGGCATCAGCCTGGGATGATTCTGCCGACGTAAAAGTCACCGAACTCCGCGTATTTCGCGCTCACTTCGTCGAAGCGCATGTCGGTGACGAGCTTCTTGAACTCCAGCGGATCCTTCGCGAACAGCGTCACGCCCCATTCCCACGCGTCGAGCCCAATCGCTCCAGTAATGACCTGCTGAACTCTTCCGGCATAGCGCCGACCCGTGAGGCCGTGGGTGTGCATGAGACGACTCCGCTCATCGAGTGAGAGCGTGTACCAGTTCTGCGGTTCATCTCGCCTTTTGGACATCGGATAGAAGCATACGTAAGGCATATCCGCCGGAAGTTCGGGATAGAGTCGGCGTCGCACGTGGGCGCTGGCGCGCTCCCGTTCCGCGCGCTCGCTGAGAGCACGCACATAGCTCTCATCGCCCACCTTGCCGCCGCGCGCTTCGACATCGCGGGCGAGCTCCGCGGTGATATGATAAAGACCGGCTTCGGTGACGCTGAGAAACGCATACAAGGGAACGAGAACGCGCGCCAGCGCGGTTTGCGCCAAAGAGTCCTGCGCCGCGTGAATCCCGTCTAGCGAATCACGAAAGTGAATCACCATCAGGTCCGCAGTGGATCCTATCAGACGGACGAAGCAGCTCCATCCGGCGGCCGGCGCAGTTCCCTGCTTGCGCTTCGATCCCGAGCCACTGGAGCGGGTGAATTTGCGCTCGCGCTTTGCAATCGCGGCCTCGATCAGCCGATCCAGCTCGCGCGCTGTCAGGCGCTCTCGATTGATTCGAAATATCTGGTGCAACGCATACCAGCCCTCCAGCGTTGCCGGCGGATGCGCGATGGGCGATGTCGTCATGACGTAAAATTACGGGAACGGCAACCCGCGGGTACCGTTTCCCGGACAAATCGCTCCATTCAGAATGCTCCCTTCTTCTGCACGATCTTCTCGGCGAGATTCGAGACAGCGCGCTCGGTGGCCTCGCCGATTGCCGTGCCGCGGAAGTTGGCGCTGCTTACGTCCGCTCCCCCGAATCCGTGACCTCCGATTCCAGCGACGCGGAGCCCACCGCCCTTTTTGGAACGGCCTTCGCCGCTCATGCTGGCAACAATCTCTCCCGTGGCCGCGTTCACCACCCGGGCCGTCAGTGTCACCTCGGTCCTGTGCTGCTTGAAACTGAGCATACCCATCGTGGCCATGTTCGCCGCGATGCCGCCGAAGTTGTGCTCCTCGAATCCGAATTTCGTGACCGACCCGGTGACGATGAACTGTGCGCCGTTGCCTGGCTCGAGCGGCTTCCGCTCCACCAATCGAAACTGACCCGTCTCGAGCAACTTCTCGATCAGCATGTCGGCGATTCCGATTCCGAGCTGCGAGGGATCGTAGCTCTCTCCCCCGCTCTCACGACGCATTCCAGTCAGGATGGCGCCAAGCCCCCGCTTGTCGCGTACCTGCGCGGTAACGGTTCCGGACTCGAAACCCATCACCATCACGGCAGGCTTGTCGTTGTGAAATGTTGCGCTCGAGGCCGGGGGTGCACTGTTCAAGCTCACGTACAAGACGCTGTCCGACGAAATCGGCTGGGTCTGGCCACTCACGGGCGAGGCGGTCGTCGCGCTCAGAATCAGCGCGGAAAGAACCGAGATACGCAAGAGGACGCGGGATTTCATTTGGTCTCCGGTTGGTATTTACGACCGGAGTCTACGCGCCGGGTATCGGCGTCAAAATACGTAGGCTTACGTAGGAATCAGTAGCTCTACTACTTAGCGGTAGTGGCGCGCATCTCGGCGGTGCTCGCCACGCCCTGTCGAGCATCCGACAATCTATAGTTCCGGCCCCTGATCGCGACGAGGAGGGTCGGCACCACATACAGAGTGATCGGTGTCGAAAGCGCAAGCCCCCCGATGACGGCGAGCGCGAGAGGCCGCTGCATCTCGCTGCCGGCTCCGAGACCCAGCGACAGCGGCAGCAAGCCGAAAAGCGTGCAGAGCGTGGTCATGAGAATCGGACGCAGTCTCACGCCTGCCGCTTCGATGATGCCTTGCTCGAGGGGAATGTCCTCGGTCTGCATCCGATGCCTGGTAAAGTCGAGCAGAATGATTCCATTCTTCACGATCAGACCGACCAGCAGGATCAGCCCCATGAACGACGAAACGTTGAGGGGCGTACCCGTTATCAGCAGCAAGAGCATCGCGCCAACGAATGACAATGGCGCGGCGAGGAGCACAACGAAGGGCTCGATGAATGATTGGAACTGCAGTACCATGATGGTGACGACACAGGCGACTGCCAGGCCGAGCACAAGGAGGAACCCGCGAAAAGCTTCCTGCTGGCTCGCGTACTGTCCGCCGAGCTCAATTCTCACTCCGGCCGGGGGCTTTTGAGTGGCCAGCACCTGTTTCACATCATTGATGAGGCCGCCGAGGGACCTTCCACTCACACCTGCAGTTATTGCGATCATCTGCTGTTGATCCTCACGGAGCAACTCAGCCCGCGTCTCTCCCGGAGTGAATGTCGCGAGGGTGCCGAGTGGAACCGGCGCGCCTGTCTGCCGAGAAACAATCGGAATCGCGCGCAGCTGGTTGGGATTGTAGCGCACGCTGTCGGGCGCTCGCACCCGGACGCCGATCGCGCGATCCGACAAGCGTATTTCACCCGCTGGTGAACCGAGTAGCGCACCGGTCGCCGCGGTGGCAACCTGCTCCGGTGTGAGCCCTACCCGATTCGCCTCCGCATCGCTCACGCGCATCGCCAGCTCCGCGCTCGGCTCGCTGATGCCGTTGAACAAATCAACGAGACCGTTTATCGCAGTGAGCTTCGGCTCGAGCGCGGTGGCGTATGCCTCGAGCTGAGTCAGATCAGGACCGAACAGTTTGATCTCGACGGGTCGAGCCGAACCGGCGAGATCGTTGATGACGTCGGACAGAATCTGGACGAAATCGATGTGCAGCCGAGGCACTGCGCTCTCGACCTTGCCGCGCACTTTGTCGATCACCTCGAAGATCGATCGCGTGCGATCGCCCTGCGGCCTGAGGCGCGCCACGATGTCACCCCTGTTCTGCTCCGTGGCGAACAGGCCCAGCTCTGCACCTGTGCGTCGCGACGTAGCGACGATTTCGGGCGTCTGCGCCAGTATCCGTTCCACGATATGAACCTCGCGATCGGTCTCAGACAGCGCAGTCCCGCCCGGGGTGAAGTAATCGAGCACAAAGGCGCCCTCGTCCATTTCCGGCAGGAAGCCGGTGCCGACGAACCGCTGCGCGAGGACCCCGGCGATGATGAGAATACCGCCGGCAACCAGCATCCGGCGGGGATGATGAAGCACCTTCGCCAATGAGCGCTGGTACCGAAGGGAAAGCGCGTCCAGCGAATCGCTGACCCGCTGCAGCCCTCCGCGTCGCTCGCGAGCGCTCGGGTCAGGCTGGGCTCCTTCCAGCTCTGCGTCCGCGTCGGTCAGGAACTGGTCGGCCATCAGCGGAATGATCGAGAGCGCGAGCAGCAGCGACACCATCACGGCGATGGTAAGCGTGATCGAGAGCGCGGCGAAGAACTGTCCGACGACCCCCGTCAGCAATCGGAGCGGAAGAAATACAACGACGGTCGTAAGGGTGGAGGTCGTCACCGGCCAGATCAGCTCGTGCACCGCCTGCCTGATCGCCTCGTGACGATTCGGATTGATTCGCAGGTGCCGGACGATGTTCTCGGTTATCACCACGGAGTCGTCGATCACGAGTCCGATCGCGATTGCCATCGCGCCGAGCGTCATCAGGTTGAACGTCTGTCCAACCAGGTACATCGCGAACACGCTGATAGCGAGCGTGAGTGGAATCGAAGACGCGCTGATCGCCGTGATCCGCGCATGGTGGAGAAATAGCAGAAGGATGATCACCGCTAAAATGGCGCCGATGATCATCGCGTCCCGAACTGATGCCATAGCATCCCGAACGAGGGCGCCCTGATCGTAAACGGGCTTGAGCACAGCGCCCGCAGGCAGCGTCTGTCTCACACTCGCCGCGAGTTTTGCAACGCTGTCGACGATCGCAAGCGTGTTTCCACCGGGCTGCCGCGTGATATTCAGAAGCGCAGCTGGTTTCCCGTCACCGGAGATGATCAGTGTGTGATCGACGCTGCCGAGTGCCACCGTGGCGACGTCGCGCACCCGCAAGCCCTTTCCGATCACGACGGCTCCGATGTCCTCCGGAGTATGCGCTTCCATCGCGCTGACGATCAGATACTGCCGATAGTCCTGGGCCACCCTGCCAACAGCAGCGACGTTGGTGGACTGCCGGATTGCATTCGCAAGGTCGTCGTAGGTGAGGCGCTGTGACGCCAGCCGCGCCGGATCGGCGACCACCTCCACTTCCCGGATATCGCTGCCCTGCACGTCCACACGCCCGACTCCCGGCACGCGCGAGATCAGCGGCTTCAGCTGGTAGCGCGCGATGTCGTAGAGAGTGCCGGGGTCGCCGCCCTCGAGGTTGTAGGAAACAATCGGGAAAAGCGATGGCGTCATGCGCTCGACCTCGATGTCGAGGCCAGCGGGCAATTGACCGCGCACCTGATTTACGCGGGCCTGCACTTGCTGCAGGGCGTAGATCATGTCCGCCTTGTCGCCAAACGTCACCGATATTTCAGTGCTGCCGCGAATGGATCTCGACCGAACACGGATCACACCCGGCACTATGCTGACGGCTTCTTCGATCGGACGC
This sequence comes from Gemmatimonadota bacterium, assembly GCA_030948945.1. The sequence goes on from JALYZH010000338.1 coordinate 5,395, forward strand.
GTGACGCTGAACACCATTTGGCGGGCATCGAGTGCTGACCCCTGAGCCACGATGAGCACACGCGGAAAGGCCAGCTCGGGATAGATCGCCGATGGCAGCCGAAGCGCGGCGTTGATTCCCGCCACGCTGAGGAGGCCTACCAGGAGGTAAATGAAGCGCCTCTGTGCGGCCAGCAGATCGAAGAGCGAGCGCACTATTTGGTCGAGTTTACTTTGACGCTGTCTTCCACTCCGTAAGCTCCCTCGGTCACAACGCGTTCGCCGCCCGAGAGTCCACTTGTAATGTCAGCGACGGCGTCAGTACGACGACCCACGGTCACCTTGCGGGAAAGCGCGATGTTGGCCGCATTGACGACGAAGACCTTGAACCAGTCGCCCTCGGGGACGAGTGCCGCAACCGGAACGGTGATCGCGCGTGGCTTGGTCCCCATGCTGATTTGCCCGAAGATCGTCTCGCCGATACGCAGCGCACGCGCACCCGGCGGAGCCTGGGCGCGAACCTCCACGCTGCGTGTGGCGGAATCGACGGTGCCGCCAACCGATACCAGTCTCCCGACCCCGAGAGGTTCGCCTCCGGCGTTCGCGCCTGCGCTCAATGTGACTGCGGCTCCCGGCGCCATGTGGGCTGCGTCGGAAGGAGGGACGTTGAAGACTATGTCGAGAGCATTCAGATCGGCTACTTCAACGAGTGGCTGATTGACGTCGGCAGAGGCACCGATCGAGGCGTTCAGCTTCGTCACCACCCCGGAAATTGGCGCGCGCACCACCGCGAGCTGCGCGGTGCGGCGAGCGTTGATCGCGGCCGCTCTCGCCTGGGCGAGCGTCGTCGCGGCAGCTTCAGCGTCCTTTCTCGGGACGATGCCCGCGTCAGCGAGACTGCGTGCGCGCTCGTATGCGCGTTCAGCCGCGACTAGCGCTGCTTCCGCACTCTGTGCAGCAGTGATGAAGGGAGTCTGCTCGAATGCGACAAGCGCTTGTCCAACATTCACGCGCTGACCAGGAGATACCAGCACCGACGCGATGCGCGCTGGGGCCGGCGCACTGAGCGACGCGAAGTGGCCGCTTCGGGCGCTGACAGTTCCAATCGAGCCGATCTTTTCCTCGAATGGTTGAACGGTCGCGATCGCAATCTTCACCTGAACGACCGCCGTCGAACCGCTAGTGGTGTCGCTCGCCGCTCCACGACACGCCCCGGTTGCTGCGACCGCAAAGAGAAGAATGACAGGATTTTTCATCTCGAGGGGGCTGTCAGAGCGTACAGACGAAGCGTTGCAGTGGCTATCCAGACATCGGCGAGATCGCTGACGTATTGCGAAAGAATGTCGCGCGCATTCCTCTGGGCTTCCAGAACCGTCGCCAGCGGTTGTGCGCCTTCCCTGTAGGCAACGAGCGACATGGCGACTATTCGGTTCGCGCTTTCCACGAGAAGCGCATCGCGTTTCAGCTTCTCCAGCGCGACACTCCGCTGACGCGCTGCGCGTCCGATGGTCGCCTGCGTCTGAAAGAGTGTTAGCGCCAGCCCGGCCCGCGCCCTCTCCCGTTCCGCCTCCGCCTGCGCGATCGGACCCCGATTGCGATTCAGAAGTGGGAGCGGAACCGAAAAGCCAAAAGTTGGAAGGAAACCTGGCTGGCCGGGATCTCCCCACTCCACTCCTCCCTGCACGCTGAACGG
>JALYZH010000375.1 GCA_030948945.1 Gemmatimonadota bacterium
AGTTCGACGCCGGCGGCACGAAGACGTCGCGCACCGGAAGGAACGTCGCCGTACCGATTATGGCTCGCCCGGGCAAGACCGGACTCGTACCGCTCGATCTCAGGCCGAAGAATCTGCATCTGCGCTCGGTCGGCAAAGCGATCCGCGGAGATCAGCACACGTTCCTGATGACGACCGCGGGCGGCAAGCAGGGAATCTTTCAGCGCACTGGATCGGGCAAGCGCGATTACATCCTTCTCTATTGGCTCACGCCGAGCGTACCGATCCCCGCGAATCTCCATTTCGAAGAGCGGGTGATCCAGGCTGTCGAGAAGCTGTGGGTGCAGGAGTTCGAGCGTGCGTTCGAACAGGCGATGGATACGGCGAAATGAGCGGCGAAACACCAACACCGGCCATCTGCGAAGACTGCAGTGGCACGCAGTTTAGATTGACGCTGAACAAGATCACACAGGATCTGATCCGCGTCCCGTGCGCGTGCAACGTGAAGGACCTACCGCTCAAGTTTGTATATCAGCGCAAGCGATCAGACTGCCTCGTGGCTGCAACAGCGATGGCGATCGGCAAGCCATACCGTGATGTGCTGTTCGCCTACGATCTGACGCATGACTTCTCAGCTGAGGGTATGCACATGCACGCGGCTGCGTCGATAGTCGATCGCTTTGGTTACGCAATCCAGTGGCGATACGCTACGGACCCGCGCCTCAATTACGCTGACCGCAATCCCTGGCCGCCCCCACCATGGGCAGACGTCATCATCTGCGACGTGCGCACACTCTCTGAGCACTGCGATCACGCGGTCGTGCTGCTACGTGACGGCCGAGTACTCGATCCCTATTGGGGGGTGCTGCAGGGAATGCACCGCTTCACCAAGGTGAACAGCATGATGGCTGTGTATGCTGTTAACACGGAGGCTAACTCACAGTGATCACGTGCGTTGAGTGCCACAGGACCCGCCCAACAAACTTTTGGGTCCTTCCGGCGACCCCTGAGGAGGGTCACGCGCCAGCTCGCAATTTCGCTAGTGCCAGCGATTTCAAAACGCCATTTCCCTTCCTCCTCTCGTGATTCGTGTCGCGTTCCAAGTCGATTTCACAGAAGGAGCTCGCTGAGCGGCTCGGCATCACCACCAGGCATGTTCGAAACCTCGTCTTCGAGGGAATGCCGAAGGATGGCGAGGGTCCGAAGGCAACTCACCCCTGGCCGGAAGCGCGTGACTGGTACAACGGATATCTCCGCGCCCAGGAGCGGAAGAAGAAACCCGAAGACGATCTCAAGGAGCTCCGAAAGCGAAAGTTCATCGCTGAAGTTCGGAAGGCGGAGATCGAGGTCGCGGAATCTGACGGGCAGCTGATCGGCTACGACGTCCACGAGCTCCGGGTCGGCCAGATCTGCGATCGCCTCCGAAACGTTCTAATGACAGTGCCGTCCAAGTTCCTGTCCAGGATCCAGGTGACGCGGACCGATCTCGAGGCGCAGGCAGTCGGCGAGCAGATCCGGGACGAGTTGCTGCGCGCGCTGCAGGGAACCGCTCAAGATATTGAAGACGAGGATCCCGAGCTTCCGGCGGACGTCGACGAGGAAGAGGCGTGAGTTCCAAGCTTGCGGCCCTCGAGCGCAAGATTCTCCACGAGCGCCTGAAGCCGCCGCCGCGCCTCACGGTGTCGCAGTGGGCCGATCGACATAGAGTGCTGTCTCCGGAGTCGTCGTTCCGCGCGGGCCCGTTCTCGAGCGACGACGCCCCGTATCAGAAGGAATTTCTCGACGTATGCGGCGACCCGCGGTATTCCCGCGTTGTGGCAATGTGGGCGTCGCAGCTGGGCAAGACCGAAACGCTGAACAACGTGGTCGGCTACTACATCGATCAGGATCCCGCGCCGATCTTGATGCTGCAGCCCACGAAGGAAATGGCAGAGGCCTGGTCAAAGGATCGCCTGGCGCCGATGCTCCGCGATTCGCCGCGGCTTAAGGGGAAAGTTTCCGAGGCGAGATCTCGCGACTCCGGCAACACGATACTTCACAAGACTTTCGCCGGCGGCCACCTCACGATCGTCGGCTCGAACAGCCCGGCGGGCTTGGCCTCGAGGCCGATCCGGATCCTGCTCCTCGACGAGATCGATCGATATGGATCGTCCGCCGGCGCCGAGGGCGACCCGACTGCGATCGCAGAATCGCGCACCTCGACGTTCCCGAACAAGAAGATCATTTACGTCTCGACGCCGACCATCGAAGATGCTCCGATCGGTAAGATGTGGAAGATCTCTGATCAGCGTTGGCGGCTTCTTCCCTGCCCTCACTGCGGCAACGAACAGAAGCTCGAGTTCGGATCCAAGGAGACGAAGTGGGGCCTAAAGTGGGACGAGGGAAAGCCCGAGACAGCGCACTACGTCTGCCGCGCGTGCAGCTGCGTGATCGAAGAGTCGGACAAGCTGCCGATGGACCGGCACGGCCGCTGGATCGCCGAGAACCCCGGGGCCGAGATTCCAGGCTTCAGGATCTCGGCGCTCTATTCACACTTCTTCCGATGGAGCGAGCTCGTCGGGCGTTTCATCCGGGACAAAGAGGATCCGCTTAAACTGCAGACTTTCGTCAACACTATTCTCGACGAGTTCTGGGTCGAGGGTGGCGAACAGGTCGACGAGCACGTCCTCGCGGAACACTGTCACGCCTTCCCTCGAGGCGACGATCCGGAGGATCCGCAGCCGATCGTACCTCACGGCGTAGGGATCCTGACACGCTCGGTCGACGTCCAGGGCGATCGCCTCGAGACATGCGTCTGGGGATTCGGCAAACGAGAAGAGGCGTGGCGGACCGATTTCGAGCTCATACCCGGAGACCCCGCGACGAAAGACCCATGGGACGCACTAAATAAGATCATTTCGACACCATATCGCCATGAATCCGGAGCGATCATGAACGTTTCGATAACGTTCATCGACGCCGGCGGACACCACGCGCAGCAGGTCTACGACTTCGCCAGAAAGCATGCGCGGCAGAAAGTCTACGCGATCAAGGGCTCTTCGCTGCAGGAAGGCGTCCCGTTCGTCTCGCCGCCAAAGCGCCACAAGACAGCTCGCATCGTGACCTACCAGGTAGGCAGCTACACTGGCAAAGAGGCGCTGATGAAGCGACTGCTCAAGGTGAAAGAGCCCGGTCCCTTTTATATCCACCTTCCGCTCGACATCGACCAGGCGCACTTGGAGCAGTTCCTGAACGAGAAGTTGATGCGGAAGATCGTGAACGGTCGGCCGCGCGGGATCTGGGTCCGGACCGGGCCCAATGAACAGATCGATCTTTTCGTATACGCGCTCGCGGCACTTCACGCGCTGGGCGCTCAAGTGATCGACAGTCTCGAGGCGCGCGCTAAGGCTTTGTCGGAATGGATGAAACCGCAAGCGAAAGCGGCCGAAGAGGATCCGCTCGCACTCATTAAGCGTCGCGGCAAGCGGAACTGGGTCAACGACTGGAAGACGAAGTAGTGGCTTGCGGGAGTCGGCGCGCGTCGTATACTGAATAGACAATCCAAAGCACCGCCCACAGCGGCTCTCAGTCCTCACGGGGATCGAGAGCCGCTTTTTCGTTTTCAGGAACCGCATGGCGCCTCCGGTCCCACAGACAGAGCCTCAGATCCTCGTCGCCGGCGACACGTGGGCGTGGAACAAGACGCTCGCGAGTTATCCGCCAGCTGAGGGCTGGACCCTCGGCTACGCAATTCGCGGTCAGTCCGTACTCGCCAACACCGACGTCGTTGTGGCGACGAGCGGCGCCGGGTACGCTGTCTCCGTCGCGAAAGCAAAGACCGCCCCTCTCATTTCCGGCGCCTATCAGTGGCAATCGTTCGTCGACAAGGCGAGCGGTGAGCACTACACCGTCGAGCAGGGCGTCTTCCAGATCGTGGCGTCGATGTCTGCGGTCGTCGACAACTCGGCCGTCAGGCATGTCGAGCGCGTTCTTGCGAAGATCGAGCTCGAGATCGAAGCACGCATCACCGGGACCGGCAGCTCGCACGAGAGCTATTCGATAAACGGTCGATCGATGATGAAGATTCCGACCGACAAACTGATTCGGATGCGGACGATCTACCAGGCAAAGATTTTCCGGCTGAACAACCCCGGGAAGCTCGGACCGACCGTCCTGGCGATGATGAACAACCCCGACGGAACGATCGGAACGAGTGAACCGGTCGTCTTGCCGCCCTGGTATCGAGCGCTGGTAAGCTGATGCCGACCTTGGCCGGACTCCGGAAATCGATCGCGCGCTTCATCGCGGCGGGCAAGCGTGCGTTCGCGCAGGGAGCGATCGTCGATCGCCTCTCGGCAGATTGGCGCCTCTCGTCCGCCTCGGGCAACCAGGAAACGCGAGCCGACATCCGCGAACTCCGCCGGCGCGCTCGCGCTCTATTCCGGGACGATGCCTACGTCACGATGGCGGTCCGCGAATTCGTCCAGAACATCGTCGGCGATCAGGGGATCCGCCCCCATCCCCGAAACGTGGGCGCCGATGGGAAGCCCGCTGAGAAAGCGAACAAGGCTCTGGTCGAGGCGTTCAGGATCTGGGGAAAGAAAAAGACCGCTAGCACGGACAGGCAGCTCTCCTGGGTAGCCCTGCAGGACCGGATAGTCGAAAGCTGGGTGATCGACGGCGAGGTTTTTATCCGGAAGCACAAAGGTTTTCGAAACGCGTTCGGCTTCGCGCTCGAGCTGATCGATCCGGACCTCCTGGACGAGCAGCTCAATAAGGAAGCCGACTCGCGGGGAAACGCTGTCTGGATGGGCATCGAGGTCGACAAGTGGGGAGCGCCGGTCTTTTACCACTTCTGGTCACACCACCCGTCCGAGACAGGGCGCAGGGAAAGGATTGCCATCCCCGCCGATGAAATCATTCACCTCTTCAAACAGAAGAGAACGAAGCAGCTCCGCGGGGTTTCTCTTCTGGCGCCAATCATCTTCCGGCTCAAGATGCTCGGCGCCTACGAGGACGCTGAAGTTACGGCCGCCCGTATCAGCTCGAGCAAGATGGGATTCTTCCAGGCGATCCCCGAGTCAGATGCCTTCGAGCAGCCGGCGCCGACCGAGAAGATCATCATGGACATTGCTCCGGGGTCTTTTGAGCAGCTCCCGCCAGGAATGGAATTCAAGCCGTGGGATCCGCAGCACCCGGGTGCAAACGTCGAGAAATTCGTCAAGGCGATCCTCCGCTCGATCGCGGCCGGCCTCGGCATGGCCTACACGACGCTGTCCGGAGATCTCGAAGGGACGAACTATTCCTCGATTCGCGCCGGGCTCCTCTCTGAGCGCGACTTCTGGCGCCGTCTGCAGGGCTGGATCTCTGAGGAGGTCCATCAGGAAGTGTTCGCCGAGTGGCTCGACATGGCGATCCTGACGCCGCTCCTCTCGCTACCGTCCAAGATCGCTGAGCGCTGGCTCGACATCGAATGGAAGGGTCGCGGCTGGAAGTGGGTCGATCCGTACAACGAAGCCCGCGCGAACGAGATGATGCTGTCGCTCGGGTTGACGAGTCGGACCATTCTCGCGGCGGAAATGGGTCGCGATTTCGAAGACATGGTCGCGGATCTCAAGCGAGAGAACGAGCTCGCTGACGCGGCCGGCGTCTACATCGGCGGCATCGCGGCGAAGAAGGACACTCCGCAACCTGACGGTGGCACGGGGCCATCCGGCGCCGACGCGACTGACAGCGCTGCGCAAAAGGCGCTGGACGACGCAGACACCGATCGACGCGAGCTCCGGATGCTGCACGCCGTTTCCTCGAGCTCGCGAACTCCCGTCGTCAACGTGACCACGCCCGACGTCAAGGTCGATGTGAAGGCTCCCGATGTGAATCTCGCCGTTACGGTCCCCGCGGCTGAGGGGAAAACGGTGACGCGGAAGATCATGAATATCGAGGATCCAGAAACCGGGAAGCATCTGGGCTACGAGATGACCGAAACCACAGCCGAAAAGGAAAAGGTGGCCTAATGTCGATTGCCCTCTCCGACAAGCTCGTCCAGAACATACTCGATTCGGGAATCGATCCGGTTTTCAACTCGGGCACGCTCGAGATCCGGACCGGGGCTCCTCCAGGTCCGGGTGCGGCTCCGACCGGGACGCTCCTTTGGTCCTTCGCGCTGCCGGCTGACTGGATCGCAGCTGCGTCGGGCAGATCGAAGGCGAAAAACGGAACCTGGACGGGCGCTGCTATCGCGGGGGGCGTCGCTGGCCACTATCGGCTCAAGGCGTCGGGCGACACCGGCGCGGCCGTGCAAACGGAAGCTCGGATGGAAGGAACCGTCACCGCGTCCGGCGGCGGCGGGGATCTGACGATCGACAACACGAATATCGCGAACGGTCAAACCGTGACAGTCAACACTTTCACGGTGAGCATGTAGATGTTCAGCCAGACTTACGAAGAACTGCTGATCTCGGCCGAGGTCGACGGCACGGCTCTCACCGCGTCGACGACCGCGACGTCGCTGCTGCCAGCCGCCGCCAAGATCATAATTCCGGGGAGCTACATCTACCGCATCGGGCAGAAGCTCCGGATCGTTGCAGCCGGCCGCGTCTCCAACATTGTGACGACGCCTGGCACGCTGACGTTGGACGTGCGATTCGGGGCGACCACAGTCATCGCCAATGGTGGAGCAATGTCACTGAACGCTGTCGCCAAGACGAACGTGCCCTGGCAGCTCTGGTGGGATCTCACGCTTCGAGCGAAGGGCACCGCCGCCAACTTTATGCACCAGGGCGAGTGGGTCTCCGAGTCGGTGGTGGGTTCTCCGCTTCCCACCGCCGGCGGCGCCGGCACTGCAATGTTACCCAACGCGGCGCCTGCAGTCGGCGCCAACTTCGACTCGACCGCCGCTCAGACCTTGGATCTGTTCGGCACTTGGTCGCTCAACAACGCGAACTCGATTCTGGTTCACCAGTTCGCCGCCTATCTGAGTAACTGATGCGGCCGTTCTTCAGGGGTCCTTCCAAAGGCCCGGGCAAGCGTCCCGCGTTCAGACACCGGCGCCAAGGGACAATCGACGCGGCTGCAATGGTCGCCGTCGCCTCGGCAACGCTCGTCCTGTTCGGAGCCGCGGATGGATCCGCACTCGTTCAGGGCGATGCAGCTGCCACACTCGCGCTCCAATCATCGTCGACGGCCGTCGCTCCGATCGGAGCCAGCGGCAGCGCGACCCTGGTACTGCTTTCGAGCGAAACGGCGAGCGATCCGGTCCAGGGGACAGAGTCGGCTACCCTCGTTCTCCTGGGCAGCGCGACAGCTTCCGTTCTCAATAACGCCGACGCATCCGCTCAACTCGTTCCGAGCTCGAGCGCAGACGGCTCAGTCCTGGACACAGCTGGCGGCAATGCCCTGCTCTCGATCGCAACGAGCGGCGAGATAATCACCACGGTCATCACGGCCGACGGAGATGCTCTCTTGAGCCTCCAGGTCTCGAGTAACGCGCACAACGACACGCCTGTCCTCATCGTCGGCGGCGGATCCTACTATGAAGGAAATCGCCGGCCTCCAGCCACGCCCGAGCCGGAACTTCCGGTCCGGATCGCGCAAGTCAACGCTGGGCTCAAGCTCCTCTCCGCATCTTCCGCCTCGGCAATCGCACAGGCGGACGGTCACGCTCCTTTAGAAATGTCCGTTGTGGCGACCGCGATTCGCGGTCCGGATCCGATGGAAGCGCTTCTATTCCTTATCGCCGCCTGAAAAAGACCCCGTAGCGCGCTCGAATGCGCCGTTGTACACTGAAGTTGTAGCAGCAAAGCAGGACACAACTCAAAGCACCGCCCACAGCGGCTCTTGGATCTCCACTGGAGATCCGGGGGCCGCTTTTCGTTTTCCGGAGATCGGATGGCCGAGAAATCCGAAGAGAAAAGAAAAGCTGAAGTCTTCTACCGCGACATGCCGTTCGTTGTCGATCGCGAGAAGCTTGCCTCGCTCGCCGCGACGCGCGCCGCCGGCGGGATCGCCGAAGAGCGGATCCCGATCGCAATCTCGAGCGAATCGCCGGTGCGTCGCTACAGCTGGTGGGACGGCGAGTTCTACGACGAGGTCCTCGTTCACACGAAGGAGGCAGTTGACCTCTCGTATGCGAGGGACGGAATGCCGTTCCTCGATGGCCACGACACGCGACAGCAGGAAGCGATCGTCGAGGACATCACACTCGACAAAGACGGCATTCTCCGCGGTATGGTGCGTTTCAGCCAGCGCCAGACTGCTCAGGATCTGAAGCGCGACATGCTCGACGGGATCCGAAAGAAGATCTCGGTCGGCTACCGCTGCCTCGAAACAGAAACCCGCGAAGTCGAAGGTGACAATTCCGTCGACGAAGTTCGCGTGACTCGCTGGCTCCCAATGGAAGCCTCGAGCGTTGCAATTCCCGCCGATTACTCGGTGGGGGTGGGCAGGAGCGCGGGGGACGCGCTGCCCGAAGACGCGGAGACCGCAATCACTGCGCTCCGCAAGCACTTCCCTCACCTCACCATCACGGCCCCGAAGGCCACCGCCAGGAGCATTACAATGCCGGAAGCAAACACGGCCGCCGAAAATAACGGGGCCAAGCCAGCGATCACGGTCGCTGACCGCGACGAGGCCGTCAAAGCCGAGCGCAAGCGCGTGAGCGAGATTCGCTCGCTCGCCACCAAGCACAAGATCCCCGCCGAGAAGGTGGAGAAGTGGGTCGAAGAAGGCCGCTCGGTTGAATCCGCGGCCGCCTCGATCCTGGGCGAGCTGCAGGACCGCGGCGATGCGGGCGGACCCACGGGCCGGCCGGCCGTCGAGCTCACTGACAAGGAGCGGAAGCAGTACTCCTTCCAGAGAGCGATCCTGATGCACTCTGACGATGTGCTCGGAAAGCGCGTCGACGGCTCGTTCGAGCGCGAGATCGCGCAGGAGCTCGAGAAGAAAGTCCCCGAGGGCGTCAAGCGTCACGGCGGCTTCCTGGTTCCTACGTTCACGTCGACCGAATCTGCGCGCGAGATCATGGCGCGTCAGAACGGCTGGCCTATGGCGACTCGTGCCGGCCTCGACGCCTCCACGGCGACCAAGGGTCAAGAGCTCAAATTCACCGTTCCCGGTGATTTCCTCGAGCTGCTCCGGAACCAAATGGTCGCGTTCGCGGCCGGCGTCCAGCTCTATGCTGGTCTCCAGGGTCCCGTTGCCTTCCCTGCACAGAACGGCGCGGCCACCGCGACGTGGGTTGGTGAAAACCCGGGAGCTGATGTTGCAGATTCCAATCTGACGCTGACTCAGATCGCGCTCAATCCGAAGTCGATCCAGGCTTCGACGAGCTACTCGAGACAGTTGCTCGCCCAGGCCGTTGTCGACGTCGACAGCATTGTCCGCGCAGATCTGGCGCGCGTCAACGCGATCGCGCTCGATCTCGCGGTCTTCGCCGGCACCGGTGCCGCGAACCAGCCGACCGGAATTCTGAACACGGGCGGTATCGGGTCGGTCGCGCTCGGCGCGAACGGTGTAACTCCGGTCTACACCAACCTGGTGGACCTGGAAACTCAGGTCGCAGCTGCGAACGCCGATCAGTGGCCCTGCAGCTACGCGGTGCACCCGACGACCCGCGGCACGCTCAAGAAAGCGACCGTGCTCGGCAACACTGTCGGAATCCCTGTCTGGCAGAAGGGAGACGCGAACTATCTCGGAAGCGGCGCCGTGCAAGGCATGAGCGCCCGCGTGCCGGGCGAGCTGAACGGCTATCCCGCGCACTGCTCGGCCCAGATCCCCAACAACCTCACCAAGGGAACGTCGGTCGGTATCTGCTTGGCGATCATCTTCGGCGCCTTCAGCCAGGCCGTCGTTGGTGACTGGGGAATGATGGAGTTGATCGTCGATCCCTATCGCCTGAAGAAGCAGGGCATGATCGAAGTAACCTCGTTCGCGATGTACGGCATTGCGGTCAAGTACGCCGCTGCCTTCGCCGAGATCAAGGACGCCCTCGCGTAAGAAGCGGCTGAATG
>JALYZH010000376.1 GCA_030948945.1 Gemmatimonadota bacterium
ACGGGGCGACCAAGCTCGTCGACGAGATCTACGCCGGTGTTTTTTCTCGCGTGTATGGCCTGCAAACCATTGGACTCCGTTATTTCAACGTGTTTGGGAAGCGGCAGGATCCGCACGGTCCATATGCAGCGGTGATTCCGCGGTGGGTGTCATGCCTTTCCGCGAACGAGCCATGCACCATTCTGGGAGACGGTGAAACCAGTCGCGATTTCATCTACATCGATGATGTCGTGCAGGCAAATCTGCTCGCGGCCACGGTTGAAGACGCCTCCGCGACCGGAGAGGTGTACAACGTTGCCGGTGGACGGCGGACGACCCTGAACGAGCTATACGCGATCATCCGTGAAAAGACCATGGAAAGACAAAGACTCAGGCCCCCGGAGCCCGTCTACGAGGACTTTCGCCCCGGTGATATTCGCCACTCGGTTGCGGACGTAAGCAAGATCCGACACAGTCTGGGGTATGCACCCACGCGCTCGGTCGCCGATGGAATCGGGGACGCAATCGGGTGGTATCTCGAGAACGGTACCCGAGCCAGCGCGAAAAAACCGTATGTCGATATCCCCCGTTCGGGTGCTTTGAGCATGAGTTCACCATACAGTAGATAAGCTCGCGAGACGACCTCGCGGCAACACACGTCCAGGACGGCGTGCGGATTATACTCCTCGCTTTCCTGATGCCACCGGTTACAAATTTACGAGGCTAGCATCCAAGGCCGGGAAGACTAACTCCCTTTAACCTGCCTACCTGGTTCGAGTAACGCAGTTATGAATCAGCCGCTGGTCCGGGCAAGAATGCATTCCGCGCATCACTCGTTGGGTACACCAACGCCGGAGAATGCGAAGCTCTTGCTCACCAACACGGTCGGTTTCATTCGCAAGCTGCCGCACAATCTCGTGGCCAGTTTTCGCGCAACCCTCGAGCGGCGCGTTTCTTCAGCTCAACGCCGGATTGTTGGTTGGCGCTTTCGGAATCGCGATCGAGGAGCGCGGATGGCAGGTCGTGGAGCGCGGCCTCGCCGATTAGGTCTCGAGCGATTATCACGCGCGGCAAGCTACTAAGCGCACTCGCGACTGAGTGGATGAAAGCCCGGAAAGGCGATGTGCAGTCCCGGGCGCTAAGCGTTACGAACCCGGCGCGGATGCAGCGCGGAGAGAACCCGGTGGCGATTGATCCGCTGCCGAAAGCTGGGAGGTTTCGCGCGCTTCGCGCTGCGCTGAGGCGCGCGAAGCCTCCAGACTAAGCACTGCCACATAAGAGCGGGGAAGCGTCGCTTTTACAGCTTCTGATAAAGGTGCTCACGGTACCTGTTGTTGCCGCCGCCCCATGCGGTATAAGCCTTATAGATTCTCTTGAATGCGTTAGGGGAGATGGGAAACTGCGATGATGCCACTTCAACGTGAGCGTTTCCCTTCAGATCCTCTCGGTCACTGTTCTCATGGAAAAAGTACCGCTTGCATGCTCTGGTGATTTGGAACAGATATTCCTCAACTGTTGCGTAGTCCATCTCTGACAGACTTCCCGTGTTTACGAACACATCGACTGAATCGGCGACGAGTTTGTCCAGCTCGAAATTGGGTAGTAAGACGATCTCGTATTGTCGAAGACGGTCTTCAGTCAAAAGGGAATCTTCTAACTCACCAAACAACAGCACTCTCTTTTCCGGGAAGGCACTCATCAGGTAGTAGCCCGCGATAAGCAAGACTTCGGGAAGGTCGAAGTTCAAATACGTCAGGTGACCGTGCGCGATGAGCCGAAGCAGGTAGTAAGCAAACCCTCCAAAGCCGCCTCCAATTTCGGCAACAACACATGGCTGCACGCCGCTGACGAGATTAGAAATGTGTTTAGCGTAATAGTGATGGCGCGGCGAAACCGGCATGACTAGCTGTCCCTCAACCATGTAGCCCCATGGATTTCCCACGAATGGAGCGGCCAGGTCGGCGACACGAGAGCGGGGAACCAGATCCCGCCAGATTGCTACGTCCCTCAGAACTGAATTCACAAACCACTTTTTCGTAGTTGGCCGTGCGTGAGCAATTTCGTCGTAATATCCGTACACCCACAGGCCACTGATACCACTGTTCCGAAAAAAGCTCCGCAGCAGATCGCGCAACGCCACGGGGTCCTGTCGGCGCAAGGCTTCGAGATAGTCGGCGCGCCTGCGAGAGATGTCTGGAGCCCATTCTCCACCCGGTCGATAGGGTTCACTTACGCCCGGTTGCGCGTGCTTCGCGTGCGTATAAGACACTAGCAGCCGCTCGATGATTCTCTCTTCAGTTGCTGCGGGAGGTGTTATCCGAGGAGTCAGGCCTTGTTCAAGAAGGGAAAGGTCCGCGACTGGGTCGCTAGCGAATGCGGCGAGAATTTCGAAGGTCCCATTGAGCCTCCGAGTAACAGCAGATGCCTTATTCAGGACACTCACAGGTAAACCCTCTCCGCGTCCGTATGCACTCCGTGCATACGAGGTGGCGATTGTCTTCGCAGTTGTGGCCGCTTCGCCAAGCCGACAAAGCGGGAAGCTAGTCGCTTGAGCGGAGACCCAGCAAGGGTGCCTCTCCGTTCACAAGTCCTTTACGGCGGCCGGATGCAACAATGTGTTACAATTCTGGACACGAGTGCGCGCACTCTGGGCACCCGGCGCGGTTCCTGTGGCGCCCGGAAGTGACGGCGGTAAAAGGAGTTGCCACCTAACGAAACCAAACGCCCTCGGGAATGGAAGATGCCGTTCTGTGCCGGCAGCGCTTTCTCTGGACGATCCCCGAAAAATGAACTCCCCACGACACAGCGTTGGCATCGCTAAGGCAAAACCCTCGCCTTTCGCTCGTAACGGGGGTCGCTGGATTGATGTGGTCAAATCTCCTTGAATGCCTGTTGGCCCTTGGAATAATGTGGCGTGCGGGCCACAACCACGCCGAATGAGCTGTACGCAATTATTCGCGAAAAGGCGGTGGATAGGCGAAGCCTCAGCTCCTTCGCGACCGATCATATGAAGTCCTTTCCCCTGATGATATTCGACCTTCCGTAGGGGACGTCAGCAAGATTCGCAACAGTTTGGGCTACGTACCTACACCGTCAGCCGCCGATGGAATCGGACTGGCGATCGGTTGGGAGCTAGCCAACCAGTCCTCCACATGTGCCCAAACATGCGCCCAAGAGTCCCCAAGTTCGCTATTGCAGCTACACCGACTCACAGGATTGTCCCACCTTCAACTGGATTGGGCGTCGGACGAATAAGCGCGATGCTACGACGCAATTCTCGCTTTCCTGGTGGCAGCGCTACACATTAGCATCCCCTCATTCGCCGTAGTTCGAACCACCGACGTTGGCCGGCTGGGGGTTCCGCGGGTATTATCCGCCATTCCTTTTCCATTCTCATGATATTTCGCGCACACTTCTCCTGCATCCTTATCCTGGTCATTGTCGGCTTGGGAGGGAGTTCACACGCCCTAGCCCAGTCGGCCACCGTCCCCCAGGACGGCCATACGTTCGCAACGCGTAGCGAGCTTGAGGCCCAAGCCAGCGCGGCAGCCGGAAAGGGCGATGCGGCGGCGGCGTACCTTATCCATCAACGGCTCGACCATGGTGACTTTCGCGAAGGAGACCGGATAGCCCTAAAGGTTCAAGGCGGAGGAGGATTTGCCGACACGCTCGTGGTTCGGGCAGGCAACCAACTGCCGCTGCCGCAGATGGGCGTCCTTTCGCTCGAAGGAGTGCTCCGCTCAGAGCTCGGGTCGCAGCTGACCGCTTTCGTCGGGAAATTTCTTCGAGATCCGATCGTGCAAGCGAACCCGCTCGTCCGGCTGGCGATTCTGGGAAGTGTCAGCCATCCTGGCTACTACTACGCGGCTGCGGATTTGCCTTTGAGTGACGTGCTGATGTCTGCTGGTGGGCCCACGCCGAATGCTGATTTTGCAAAAGTGTCGATTCGCCGGGAGGGCAAGGTTATCGTAAATGAAGCGAACACCTCGACCGCATTAGCCGACGGTATGTCATTGGATAGGCTTAATCTGCAGGAGGGCGACGAGATTTCTGTCGGCAGTCGCAGGGACC
This sequence comes from Gemmatimonadota bacterium, assembly GCA_030948945.1. The sequence goes on from JALYZH010000376.1 coordinate 4,051, forward strand.
TCAATTGGCAAATAATAGTACCCACCCTCACCGGCATCGTCGGTTTATGGATCACCTATTCCCAACTTCATCGGCATTGAGATTTCGTTTCCATGATTGAAGGCGTTCCTTCTGAGAACATCATCCCCGCTGAGCGGCTTCCTCAGCATCCCTTGGCAAACTGGGCCAGCCCGGGAGCGGAGGCGCCAGCAGCGGAAAGACCGCCCTTTGAGCGCCCCATCGGCGCAATTCGCCGTTATAAATGGATTGCGCTCGGCGTCTTTCTTCTCGGTTTGGTTGGCGGGTTGGTAGCCATCCGATTCGTCAAACCTCAATACGAGGTACGGGCCACCATCTGGATCGAGCCCGAGACGCCGTTGAGTGATGCCACCGGTCCCATCCGCTCGCACGAGTTATTGAACTCCTCGGCGTGGACAGAGTTACTGCGGAGTTATCGCATTGTCGACGCTGTCGTCCAAAAGCTCGCCCTCTTCGTCCAGCCCGAAAACGCGGCGGATTTCGGCGCATTTTCAAACTTTGGAATCGCGAACCGCTTTGTTCCCGGAAAATATCAGCTCGTCGTCGACCGAACCAGGAAGACCTGGAAGCTTGCGCTAAAGGACGGGACCTTCGCCGATAGTGGAAGCGTCGGTGATTCCGTCGGGTCTCGCGTTGGACTCCGGTGGGTTATTCCGTCCAGTTTGTTTGAGGGCGCCGCCAAAAAGACCATAAACTTCACCGTATCGACGCCGCGCGAAACAGCAGTGGAGTTGATGAAGCAGCTCAAAGCAGATTTGCCCGAGAAGAGCAACTTTCTATGGTTGCGTTTCACCACTGGGGATCCGCAACTTGGCGAGCTGACTCTCAACACCTGGCTGAAGGAATATGTCAGTGTCGCGAGTGGGTTGAAAAAACGGAATGTCGTCCAGTTCGCCAGCACACTGAACGGTCAGCTAAGCTACGCCGAGAGGTCGCTGCACGGCGCGGAAAGAGCCCTCGAAAATTTCCGGGTTCACACCATTACCCTGCCGGCGGAAGGCGGACCCGTACCCGCTGGGCTCGAAGCAACTCGTGACCCCGCCTTGAAAAGCTTCTTCGACCAGAAAATCGAGTACGACGATACACGACAGGATCGAGATGCGCTCGAAAGGGTAATTGCTGGCGCCAAAACTGGTACCGTTCCCTGGGAAGCCGAGCTACTCATTCCGAGTGTTGCCAAGGGCTCCGGAGCGGCCGCATTACGTCAGGCATTCGATCAGCTCCATACCAAGCAAGCCGAGCTCGCAGCCAAGCGAGAGACGTATACGGATCAGCATCCCGCCGTCCAGGAGCTGGCTGCCAGCGTTCGGACATTGCAGAACCAGACTATCCCGCAACTTTCGTCTCAGCTTCTGGTTCAACTCAAACAGCGTGAGGGTCAATTTCAGCAGCGGATAAGCGGCGCCTCGCGAGAGATGCAGGCGATTCCTACGAGAACGATCGAAGAAATGAGATTGCGGCGCGCGGTAGCAGTATCTGAAGGCCTTTACACGATGCTCAAGAGCCGTTCAGCCGAGGCCAACCTTGCCGAAGCAAGCGCTACACCCGATGTCACCATTCTTGATTCAGCGGTTGCGCCGCTGCGTCCGACTCGAAACACCGCGCCGACAGTCCTGCTGTTAGCGATCCTCGGCGGCCTCGGAGCGGCCATCGGTATTGCTATTCTGCTCGACGCGTTCGATCCCAGGGTCCAATATCCAGACCAGGTTACGCGAGAGCTCGGGCTGAGCATAGCAGGTGCGATTCCAAAGTTTCCGAGAGGCGGGGCCGACAGCAGATCGCCCAAGCAACTGTCGCAGCTCATTGAATCGATCCGCACAGTACGAATGCAAATTCAGAACGTGGAAGGGCCTCCGATATCGATCGCGGTTACGAGTCCGTCACCGGGAGACGGAAAATCCTTCGTGGCTGCTAACCTCGCGATGTCGTTTTCAGAAGCTGGTTTTCGGACAGTGCTGGTTGATGCTGATACGAGACGTGGGGTTCTGCACGAGATGTTCCAGCTCCCGATAAGTCCGGGACTCACCGAGTACCTCTCTAGCGAAGAAAGCCTGACGACCGTTATTCGCCCGACCGCATACAGCCGCCTGTGGGTAATGTCTCGCGGTGCGAGACAGAAAAACAGTCCAGAGCTATTGAGCTCACCGGCGCTCCCGGCTCTGGCCGCGGAATTGCGCGGCGGATTCGAGGTTGTGGTGTTCGACACGCCGCCTCTTGCGGCGGGCATCGATGCATTCGCGATCGCAAGCGCAGCGCGCAATCTGTTGTTCGTCCTTCGCATCGGACAAACCAATCGGCGGATGGCTTCGGCGAAGCTCGAGCTCGTGGATCGACTGCCAGTTCGAATAGTTGGCGCAGTCCTGAATTGCGTCGAGCCAAGAGGAGAATTCGAGTACTACAAGTACTCCGAGGGTTACGACGTCACAGACGAAACGAGCAAAGCACTCGTTCGCTAGTCAGAGCGCCGGGTGGGCTCCCACACGTGGTCGTGGTGGCCGACAATAATCCTCCAAATGGCATTCAGCACGGCGATGTTTGCCGCAACGCCGAAAACAGAGAGCGAGATCGCGCGCGGCATCGGTCGATGACTCGGCCAGAGCGCTCCAATTACAGCGAGGGTCACCAGGAGTCCCGCGCCAGCCAGGGTGAGCCGGGCCCAGAGGTGCACAGGTTCCAGAAGTATCAACCCCACGATTCCCGGAAGCACGCAGACTGGAAGCAGCCACCGGCAGACCTTGTGGCTGAATAGCTTCCAGGCGAACAAGCCGTATTGGGTCGGGTCGAGAAGCTCCCGCCGGCTCAAGAGAGTGTCCATGCCACGGCTGATCGTCCGCACCTTGCGGCGATACTCAATGTGCAGCGACGCCGTCCGAGGGACAAAACAGATCGCATCGCGAGCCGAGACAGCGCGGAAACCGTGCAGCTTGGCGATCAGCGCGGCCGAGAAATCTCGGCTCAGATCCTCCCGAACCGGAATTTTGTGAAGGTCTGCACGGATCGCGTAGCAGCTTCCTGATGCCCCGACGATTCCTCCGACCACGGTCTCGAGATCCCGAACCCGCATCTCGTAATTGACATAGCGGTCTTCAGCAAGGTTGGCTGATTCGTCCGCTGCCCTCAGGCTGATATCGCGACTGGACGCGACACCAACAGTCGGTTCGGCCATCTTCGCGAGCAATTGCTTAATTGCAGCTCGGTGGAGTCGAACGGAAGCATCAGTGTTGATGATAATGTCTCCGCGCAGACTTGAGCTGGAGAGATTCTCTGCCTTTGTCTTCCCGCTGCGTTCCGTCATCCGTAGGAGTTCTACGCCTCGCGCCGCATAATCGCCGACGATTCGATCAGTTCCATCGTCGGAGGCGTCGGAGATGACTAAAATCTGGAGTTGTTCAAGAGGGAAGTCCTGCGCGAGCACTGCCTCAATAGCTCCGCCGATCTGCTGTTCCTCGTTATACGCGGGGATTACAACGCTGACGTTCGGATATGAAGAAATTTGCACGCGAGGGCCCTCCTGCCTGAGCTGTGACAGCCCCCACAGCAGAAGCGGGTAGGCAACATACGCATAGATAGCGACGATGACGGGAAGTCCCACGAGAAACAATGCAAGGATGTTCACCCGATTTCCTCGATGGCGGATCGATAGATGCGCCCATAAGAATCAATCCATGGTGCTACCGCAAATTCGTTTGCGAGGCGGGCGCGCGCGCGTGAGGCACGAATTCTCGCATCATCAGGCGCGTTGTGTACTGCTCGCAACGCGGCCGCAAGAGCCTCGCGGTTCTCCGGCGGAATTAGTACGGCTTCATTGGACGATACCACTTCCGGAACGCCGCCCACCGATGTCGCGATGATTGGCACGCCGCCAGCCATTGCCTCGAAGAGCGTAATAGGGGTTCCCTCGGTGCGGGAGCTGTTGACGAAAACGTCGAAGGCGGGCATTAACCGTGAGGCGAATGGCACTTCGCCGCGCCATTCGACCAGCTGGTCAACGTGAAGTTCTTTGGCCCGACACTCGAGATGGGTGCGCTCCGCGCCGTCGCCAATCATTATGACGTGCACCGGTAGATCGTCCAGCAGGGGGAGTGCCTCGATCAGAATATCGGGCCCCTTCTCGCGGCTGATTCGGCCTACCCAACCGATGTTGAATGCATCCGGACTTGGGCCCAGCGAAGTGCGAGCCGATTCCGGGCTCAGCGAATCGGCGCTCGGCATCCAGGCGTTGGGCAATGCGTGAATTCGTCGGCCAGACAGGCGCGAGGCTGCAAGGCTTGCCGCAAGCGCCCGGGAGACGCCTACCACTGCGTCAAAACGCGAGTACGATCGACGCTGCATCCATTCGTAAAAGCGGTTCTTCCAGCCTCCACCAGTGAATCCGTGAACTGTGCTCACACGTGCTGTGCGAATCTTGCGGCCGAGAGACGCGGAAAGAACATCGGGAAGGTAGCCGTGGCTGTGAAGTACGTCAGGCTGGAGGCGGATGCAGAGCTCTCTTACGGCGCGGCGTTGCGCGCGGAAATCGCGAGCAGGTGTGATGACGGATAAAGGGAATATTCCCGCGTTGTTTAGCTCACCAATTAGCGCAGGCTCGGCAACACCAGCTTCCAGCAAAGCGATCACCTCGACATGGTAACCTCTTTTCTTCTGGCCCACGGCGAGGGAGTGAACAACCCTCTCGAGCCCCCCGAAGGGTGCAGGTGCGAGGAGGTGCAGTACTTTCAGCGCGCAGCTCCGAATCCGGCAAGGCGGAGCCGGAACCCGTCGATTGACAGCCCCGAGGGGATATTCAATCGCGGTATCCCGAACAGGGAGGACCGGGACCGATGAACCCAACCGCCGTCGATGCGAAGGGTACCTTCGTACCCCGCTTTTCTTGCGGCTTCCTCGACGGCGCTGTTGAAAAGGCCATAAGGGTAGCTTAGCCACGGCAAAGTGGTAATGTGACGTGCTACCAGCCATTCGAGAGGACGTCTGAGCTCGATCTCCAGCTCGATGGCTGAGAGCCGACAAAGGTTCGGGTGAGACCAGCTGTGCGATCCTAGAGTTATGCCGGGCTTTGTAGCGATGCTCCGTAACTCTGACTCGGTGCCGATTCGCGGGAGGAGGGGATCTGCCCCAGGTGATCCCACGCGTTTCAGTATCACTTCCGAGTGGCCGCCGAGCGTTTCAATAGCACGCGTTCGCTCCTGGTGTGAAACGACACCGGTTTTTGAGTCAGCCAATTGGTCCCACCATGTCGTGCGGCCAAGAAGCGCCGGTGCGACGAAGATCGTAGCAGGTATTCCACGTTCCAACAGTTCGTCGACCCCCGCGGTGATAGCACCCTCGTATGCGTCGTCGAACGTGATAACCGCCGGGGGTTTCCGCGTGATTTTCGAGGCGTCGAAAAGCTCGCGCAGCGGGACGACATCGTGAGTTTGAACGAGAGCGTCGAGCTGGCGTCGAAAGTCGTCGCGAAGAAGATGGAGGCTCGAATCTCCGTGAACCGTTAATCCGCGAGGAACGATATTGTGATATGCCAGCACCAGCGAGCGCTGACGGACTCCGCGGCGGGCGATGCAGGCAGCTCCGGAAATAACCAGGGCGCGCTCAGCCCAGCGTTTGAGTAGGCTCTTCACTCCACCGTTCGTTGGGAGGCGAGGACTTCCTGGTATACGGCCGCGACTTGCCTCGCCTGAGCCACGGCGCCGAATCGAGCCGCAGCCTTCTTTTTTCCCGCAACGGCCATGCTGTCACGCAGTGTTTTATTGGACGCGAGGGTGAGGACCGCGCCCGACAATGCATCAATGTCACCCGGAGGGGTTAGCACCCCATCTATTCCATGGTCGATCAATTCGCGCGGACCGCCCGCATCTGCGGCGATTACTGCCCGACCCGCCGCCATTGCTTCGGGAATGACCCTGCCGAACGGTTCAGGAGTCACGGAAGCGTGCACTACGATATCCATCGCGGCGTAATACTCCTCAACGTTCTTTCGGTAGCCCGTAAGGATGAATCGTTCTGCGACCGGAGATGCCGCAATGGTGTCTCGCACCTGACGAAAGTAGGCTTCGTCACCGTCTGACTCGTCACCCACGATCAGAGCTCGAAGCGAAGAGTTGGCGTCCATTGCCAACAGCAATGCGCGAACGAACTCGAGCTGACCTTTCCATGGGATTACTCGCCCGAATATGCCTACCGCGACATCGTCGTGTGCGAGACCACATGCATCGCGAACACGATCCCTCGTGGTCGCCGGCTGGTCCATCAACTCTAGGTCGACGGGATTATGAATCGTTATTCTGGCCGATTGAGGGATTGGAGATTGATTCAGACTGGCCCCGAC
>JALYZH010000103.1 GCA_030948945.1 Gemmatimonadota bacterium
TCGGCGAGGTTGTCTTCCTCGAGAAACTGCGAGAACTCGGGAGCGAATTTGCGGGTCTCCTTCTGAGCGGCCCGCAGGTCCCACCACTTCTTGATGGCGACCGAGAGTGACCAGATCGACATGACGGCAAGGACAAACACAATGCCCTTCGCGAAGTTGCCCATCTGGTTGTAAATGTCGAGTAGTGACAGCTGCATTGTTTACTCCGGAGGGTTGTTGTTAGCGCGGAACGGCGAACTGGAACGATTGCTGGACGAGCTGAGGGACGGCCTTGCCGCCGATCATCGCGGGACTGAATCGCATTCTCGGCAAAACGTTCTTCACAGCCTGGGTGAAAAGCTCGTTAGTCGATTTCAGCACCTTGAACTGATCCAGGTCGGCTCTGCCATCAGTTTTCACCACAAACTGTGCCTGAACTTCCCCGGCAATGCCTGAGCTCTCGAGAACCGTCGGATATTTTGGCTTCGGGCTGTCCTGCAGCATCTCCGCGGGCTTCTCGACCTGGAACTCGAAGTAAACCTGGTCGGTGACCGGGCCCTTTCCGCCGACCACACCGTTTCCGGTTCCACCCTTCACGCCCTTTCCGGTGAAGTCGTTCTCGTTCGTGATCGCCTTCGACAAATCGATCTCGGGGATCTTGATGTCGATCTTGACCGGCGCGCGAAGAACCTGGAAGCCCTTCGGCGGAGGCGGCTTCACGACTACTTCCTTGGGCGGTGGCGGCTTGTCGGGGACCTTCGGAGGCTCCTTCTTCATCTCCACGAACTGGATTTTCTCGGCCTTGGACTTCTCGTCCTTCACCCCGGCCCGGGCCGTGGCGTAGACGGCCGCCGCGATGAGGAAGGTGTGGAGCACGATGCTGAACACCGTGCCGCCAGCCATCTTCTGCTTCTGCGGCTTCGACTCGATTAGTTGGTTAAACATTCCTCATCCAGTGGGAAGTTTCGTAACGAAAGGTGTTCGGGATCAGAACGCTATGGAATAGCCGCAAGATTAAGAATCCATGAAATAGTATTAACCCAGACTTAATCATGGGGATAGAGCAAACAAGAAAGGCATTTCGACCAGTTGTCGAACTTTCTTGCCTCCGATCTCGGCAGCATTGAACCGCATGCGGGAGAGAGAGGCGCGCACCGCCTCCTCGAAGAGGGGGTTGTCGGATCGCAGAATCGTTACGGTTCGCCCGTCGACCCGGCCGTCTTCATTTACAACGAACCGCGCTAGCACCTTACCCTCGACGCCGGCGGTTCTCAGGACGTCCGGGTAGCGTAGCGGAGCGCTTCCCGATATCAGCGATACCTCTTTCTCGACCTGGTCCGCGTGGAAACTCCGGCCCTCATCGCCACTTTCCGGACTCTCGGCGCCGGTCGACGCAGAACCCGCCATCAGTGCGCGACGAAAATCGCCCGCAACTACCTCCGGAAACGCGAGGTCCACGGAAGGCATCGACACGTTGACCCGCGGATCGACGAACACCATCTGGGGCCGGCGGACTGTTGGAACGCGTCCCGGAGTATGCGGCGATGGGACCGCGGGCGTTGCGGGTGCGAAGTACACCGTGTGAGTAGAATTCGGCGCTGGCGGTACGTCGGTCCGTGTCTGCGTTGTCGCAAACACAGCGGCTGCGATCAGCGCGGCATGCGCCGCCACGCTGGTGATCGGCCCGCGCGCGGATAGATCCCGCTTCGCGCGTGATTCCAGAAGTCTGTTCAGCATTTCATCTCCAGGAAGGTCGAGCACAAGTTCCCGGAGTCGTACACGGGACGCGATAGCGCGTCGGTTAGCAGCGCGTGAAAGAGTCTTAACGTTCCGATTAGCGCGGGGTTAAGAACGCTGGCCGTCGGTGGCGATCGGGAGGGTGACCGTGAACAGGCTGCCACGACCAAGCCGCGACGAAGCGGTGAGCGTCCCACCGTGTGCCTGGGCGATCCATTGGGCGATTGCCAGGCCCAGCCCGAATCCGCCCCGTTCGGACATACGCGAGCGTACCCGGTCCGCTCTCCAGAAGCGCTCGAAGACGTGTGGAAAGTCAGCCGCCGAGATCCCGATTCCAGTGTCCCGCACGGCGAAGGTCACGTTGTCGGGGTGGCGTCCCAATCCCAGCTCCACCTTGCCACCGGCGGGTGTGTACTTGATTGCGTTCGTAACGAGGTTGAGAAAGAGCTGTCGTAGGCGGGTGCGATCCGCCATTACGACGACGTCGGTCGTGAACGGCAAGTTCACGGTTACGCCCTGCGCCTCGCCGAGGATGAGCGCGGTCTCGTAGACTTCCTGCACGAGCGGCTGCAGCTCTACAGGCTCACGATGAATGTCGAAGCGCCCTTCGTCGGCGCGAGCGAGAGTGAGCAGACTCTCGACCAGATCCGTCATGCGCCTCACCTCCTGCAGGGCCTCTTCGAGCGCCACCATGCGCTCGTGGCGGCTGGAGCTCTCTGTCATCGCCCGCTCGACGTCGGCTCGCAGGACCGCGAGTGGAGTCTTGAGCTCGTGGCTGGCGTCTGCCGTGAATCTTCGCAGCGCGCCGAAGGAGGTCTCGAGGCGCCCGATCATCGCGTTGAGCGTGGTCACCAGGTCAGCGAAGTCAGTGGTGTCCTCGCTCAGCGCAAGTCGCCGGTGGAGGCTCCGGCCGTCGGTTATCGCGGCGACCTCGGTAGTGATCTCCGCAAGCTGGCGTTGGGTCCGGCCAAGGAACAGGAAAGCGCCGACCCCGGCGCCGATGATGATGAGCGGCACGATCAAGAGCGCGTCGATCGCGTACTCCCGCGGAACCGTGCTCGCGCGGGTCGCAACCGCGCCCGACGCGATGCGGCTCAGGCCTCCCGGATTGCCGGCCAGCGAATGAGAAACGAAGAGCAGTTTCTCCTGGAGTGAATCCAGCGAGAAGATCAAAGCCTCTCCGGACTTCGGCAGGTCCGCGAGCTGCGTCTGGAGCGCGGTCATATCGTCGTTCTTGAGGCGCATCACATCGCTTGAGCGGTAGACGGCGCGCCCCAGAGTATCTACGACGACGATGTAACCCGGAACGGCCTGAAGTCGATCGATGACCTTCAGTGCCAGCAGCGGGATCAGCGCGGTATCGGCGGTGGCGACAACCTTCTCTCCGGACTGCGCGGCTTGGTTGATCACGCGCGAAGCGAGATCTCCCTGCGCCGCCGCATACTGGGCGATATCGTGGTAGACGGCGTTATTGCGGGCGGTGAGCACGGCGAGGAAAAGCGTACCGGTGATCGCGATCAGTCCAACCACGAACGTCGCCGTCAGTTTGACGCGTGTAGAAACCACCTGGCCTAACTCGCCTTTCCGGCGGCGCTCTCTTCGCGGATGACGTACCCTACGCCGCGGATGGTGTGAATGAGCTTACGCCGATTGCTAGCGTCGATCTTCTTGCGAAGGTGATTGATCACGACGTCCACGATGTTGGTTCCCGGATCGAAGTGATACCCCCAAGCGTATTCCGTGATCAGCGTTCTGCTCATCACTCTGCCGGCGTGCCGCATCAGATACTCGAGCACCGTGTACTCCTTGGGCGTCAACTCGATGGCGTGACCGGTGCGAGCGACTTCACGGGTATCGAGATCAAGCGTTAGATCCGCGACCTTGAGCACCGGTGACAGTCGGGCGCGGGGCCGACGCGACAACGCCTCCACCCGGGCGAGAAGCTCCTCGAAAGCGAAGGGCTTCGTCACGTAGTCGTCGGCCCCGGCACGAAGCGCCTCGACCTTGGAGTCCACCGCGTCCTGAGCAGTGAGAATGAGCACGGGCCGGTCGAATCCGCGGGCGCGGAGATCATGAAGCACCTGCGCGCCGGACTTTCCCGGAAGCCGCA
>JALYZH010000401.1 GCA_030948945.1 Gemmatimonadota bacterium
TATTCAAGTTGAACGGCAGCACACGGTCGTACTCACCCGCACCGAACGGCACCGATTTCAGCGGCAGCACCATCTGGAAGTACCGTCCGACGGCGGAGATCAAGACCTTCGGAATCGTCCGGCACAGTGCGCTCGGCATCGAGCCAAGCGACCCGTCAGCCTCAGGTGGCTATGCGGCGGATTTCCGAAACTCCCTGTATCAAGCGGGGTGGAAGGATCTGTTCGGGGCAGTTGCCACAACCGTAAGCGCGTCCTATGCGCAGACTCATCGCTCGGAGGAGTTCGGTCCTTTCAACCTGGGTGACATCGAACGCTCGACACAGCTCTTTGCCCAGGGATCGTGGAGCGCCGCCGACGCGCTCACACTTCGCGCCGGCGGGGACGCCGAGTGGCGGAGTGCCGGCTTCCTGGGCAGAGTGCCGAGCGCCGGAGTTACCACCTTTGACTCCCGGACGGCAGGCTCGCGCAACGGATTGTTCGCAGAGTCGGACATGCGGCCTCTCGCTGATCTTCGACTTGTGACCGGAATCAGAAGCGATCGCTCCACGTTTACCGGCGTTCGAACCCTTGATCCGCGCGTCTCAGCAGCACTCAGGGTAGGGACCAGCGCGACGATCACCTCTGCCTGGGGCATCTATCACCAGGTTTCGGATCCACTCTACTTCGACTCGGCGCTCGGTCGACCTGGCCTGCCGCCAATGTCCGCGCGACAGGCAGTCATGGGCGCGCAGCTGGGCGAGAACCGGCAAATCGCACGCGTTGAGCTTTATGAGAAGCGATATCGTGATCTCGCGCAGCTCACAATGGACAGATTCGTTGTCGGCGGCGGAACGGGGAGAAGTCGCGGAGCAGATGTGTTCCTGAAGGGCACGATCGCCGGCGTGATCGGCGGGCGCATGTCGTACAGCTATGTCGATTCGCGTCGTACGGATCCTGGCACGGGATTGCAGGCGCGCGCGCCGTTCGATGTCACGCATTCACTCACACTCGTGGCGGACAAGAACTTCGGAGTTGGCTGGAGCGCCAGCGGCGCACTCCGCTATGCGACCGGCAAGCCATACACACCGGTCAGCGGCGCAACTTTCGACCAGTCGCGTAACGTCTGGGTTCCGAGCTACGCTGCTCCCTTTTCGCAGCGTCTGCCGCCGTTGCAGCGCGTCGATCTCTCGCTCAGTCGCTTCATGCGCCTCTCTCCGCAGACCTTCCTCGTGCTCTTCGCATCGGTCAACAACCTGTTCGACAAAGTGAACGTTTACGACTATCGGTACAGTCCCGATTACACGAAGCGCATCCCCATTCGCAGTCTGTTCAATCGCTCGTTCTACGTGGGCGGATCCATTTCGTACACGGCTCGTTAGCGCAGTCGCTCTACCAACCCCCCAACTAAGACAATCCAATGACCAAACTCTCGCTACCAACAGTGCTCCTGCTCACAATGGTGTTGCTTCCGTCTGCAGCGTTCGCGCAGGCGCCGGCGCTGACGGGCGCGGCTAAATGGGCCGATTCAGCGGCTCGCGAAATCGACCGTGCTTCTATCGCTGGCGATCTCGACCGCCTTCGCGCGGCTCGTACACTGATCGATCGAGCCCTCGTCGCATTTCCGAACGATCCGCTGCTGCTGCACTACGAGGGCTACGAGCTGTATCGCGAAGCGAACATGCTCGATGGGCTTCGTAGAAGCGCCGAGGTTCCGCCACTGATGGAGAAGGCGCGCGTGGTTCTCGAACAATCGAGCTCCGCGAAGGCGATCCCAGAAACGCACGCACTTCTGTCTTCAATTCTCGGACGTCTCATCGGCGCCGATCCTTCCCTCGGAATGTCGCTTGGTCCCGCGTCCCAGGGCGAGATGATGTCGGCGGTCTCTACCGGCCCGACGAATCCACGCGTCTGGATGCTTCGCGGAGTCAGCTCGATGTTCACCCCAGTGCAATGGGGCGGTGGCCTGCCAGCAGCCGAAGCGCAGCTCAGGAAGGCGATCGAGTTTTTCGCGACCGATAAGCCCGTTCCTCCGGCGCCCTCGTGGGGAAACGCGGAGGCGTACGTCTGGCTCGGACAAGTGCTCCAGAGGCAGAACAAACCGGCTGACGCGCTCGTCGCCTACAACAATGCTCTTGCGCTCGAGCCGAATTACACGTGGGTTAAGATGGTGCTCGTTCCTTCGGTCAGGAAATGATTTCTGTGACATTGCGGGCCGGCAACTAAAGTGTCGTCACGAGTGCGCAACTGGGCTCTGTACTTCGGAGCATGGATCCCGGTCGGTGCGATCTACGCAAGCCTGATCGGGCGGGGCAGGTCGATGAGCCTGGCGTCCTTGATCAACGTCGGGCTGGAATACGCACTCCTGCCCGCGTTGCTCGGCATCGTCGTTTGGTGGTTGACCGGTGTGATACGCTGGCCCGCCAGGAGGCCGGGCATTTTTTTCAGCATCCAGCTGCTGCTGGCAATTGTCTACAGCGTGATATGGCTGGTTCTGATTGTTGGGTCGATCGCGGCCTTCACCGGGCTCTCGGCCGCACTCACGATTGCACAGACCTTCGCGAGCTGGCAACTCATGTCCGGCGTCTGGATGTATGGAATCACCGCCGGGCTCGCCTACACCATTCGTGTGACGCGCGCGCTGCGCGAGCGGGAGGCTTCCACTGCCCGTGCGGAAGCGGCACGTGCGGGCGCCGAGTTGAGCGCGCTGCGCGGACAGCTGAATCCCCACTTTCTCTTCAACACCCTCCATACCGTGACCGCGCTCGTACGGCGGGACCCACAGATGGCGGAGGCGGCGCTGGAGCAATTTGCTGAGATGCTGCGCTACGTTCTCGATGTGAATCGCGCCGACCAGGAGGACGTGTCCCTCGCGGACGAATTGCAGTTTCTCAGGAATTATCTCTCACTCGAGCAGCTGAGACTTGGTGACAGGCTCCGAGTCGTCGAAGAAATAGATAGCGAAACCCTCGATTGTCTCATTCCATCGCTCACGCTGCAGCCCCTCGTCGAGAACGCGGTCAAATACGCGGTAGCCTCCCGCGTTGAAGGAGGCACCGTGGTCGTATCGGCGACGCGCGAGGATTCATCACTGGTGCTCCGGGTATCTGACGATGGGCCCGGCACGAGCAGCTCCGCGGCCGGTGGAGCAGGCGTTGGGCTGCGAGCGGTGCGGCAACGACTCGAGGCGCGTTACCCGGGGAAGAGCAGCTTCGAGGTCAGCTCTGCTCCGGATACCGGCTTTGCTGTTCGTCTCTCGCTTCCACTTGGAGTACTTGCTCGGTGAAAACCCGGGTCGTAGTCGTCGAGGACGAGCCGATCGCACGGGAACGGTTGTGTGAGCTTCTCGATCGAGTGGACTGGATCGAATGTGTCGGCCAGGCAGCCGATGGCCTTTCAGCCGTTCGAACAATCGACGAGCTTCGGCCCGATCTCGTCTTTCTCGACATCGAGATGCCCGGCATAACGGGAATCGAGGTGTTGAAGCGCATCAAGCACGACCCCGCGATAGTCTTCACGACCGCGTACGATCGCTACGCGGTTGCGGCGTTCGAGCTGGAGGCGCTCGACTACCTGCTCAAGCCGTTCGGCGCGAAGCGGCTCGATGCAGCGTTGGAGCGAGTAAAGAAGAACCTGTTGCTCGACAGCGAGTTTTCTGCTGCCGAGCGCGCGCGCATCGCGCTGGAGAGTCGCGAGACTTTCACGCGGATCTTCGTGCGCGACGGCGGCCGGATAATTCCCATCGCCGTGGACGCCATCGATCGGCTCGAGGCAGAGGACGACTATGTCGGCGTGCACGCCAACGGGAAGCGCTATCTGGTTTATCTGGGGCTGGCGGAGTTCGAAGCTCGGCTCGACGCGGAGCGCTTTGTGAGAATCCATCGATCGCACATCGTGAATCTCGACAAAGTAGCCGCCTTGCTGCCCCAGGTCGGAGGTCGCCTCATGGTCGAAATGAAGGACGGCGTAACACTTCCCGCGAGTCGTACCCGCGCAAAGGGGCTCAAACAGCTGGCGATCTGACCCTCCTCCCAAAACAAAAGGGAGCCATCACTGGCTCCCTTTTTATTCCGCAGATTCCTGGACTAAGCGACTTCTGCCATCTCAAGAGGTCGGACCTGCTCGCCCGACTCTGCCGGAACGAGTGCGATCCCCAGCACTTCGTTCAGCGTCTCCACGGGATGGAACTCGAGAGTCCTGCGGACCTCTTCGGGAACATCCTCGATGTCGGCTTCATTGCCCTTCGGGATGATGATGGTCTTGATGCCTGCGCGGTGCGCTCCCAGAACTTTTTCCTTGAGCCCGCCGATCGGCAGCACTCGACCACGAAGCGTGATCTCGCCCGTCATCGCCACATCCTGCCTCACCGGACGGTCCGCCATCTCCGACACCAGGGCCGTGGCGATTGCGATACCCGCTGATGGTCCGTCCTTCGGAATCGCACCCGCGGGTACGTGAATGTGCGCTTCGATCGCACCAAGTCTGTCACGCGGAATGCCGAGGTTCTCGGCATTGTTCGTCGCGTAGGTGAAGGCCGCGCGAGCCGACTCTTTCATCACGTCCCCCAGTTGTCCCGTCAGAATGAGTGACACGGGACCGCCCGGCCCGGCAGGCGCGGAGCCATCTCCCTCGCGACTTCCGTAATAGCGCCTGATCGACGCCTCGACGAACATGATGTCGCCACCCATGGGCGTGTAGTACATCCCGGTCGCGATCCCGACCTCGCTCTCCGGCAAAGCATGCTCCGGATGAACGCGCGGTCTCCCGAGCAGCTCGCGCACAGTCTCGGCATCGACGACGTGCGTCACCTCTTCGCTCGCTGCGATCTTCCGCGCGAGCTTACGGGCGACGGCGCCGATCTGGCGCTCCAGCTGTCTCACTCCACTCTCGCGAGTGTACTTGGAGACGATCGACATGATTGCGTCTTCGGTGAACGTGATGCTCTTGTCGCTCAAACCCGATTCCTCGAGCTGACGAGGCAGTAGATATCTTGTCGCAATCCCCGCCTTCTCCTTCTCCGTGTAACCGGCGAAGTCGACGACTTCCATTCGGTCGAGCAACGGACCGGGAATGTTCTGAACGAAGTTCGCGGTGGCGATGAAAAGCACTTCGCTCAGATCGAATGGAATTCCCAGGTAGTGATCGGTGAAAGTGTCGTTCTGCGCGGGATCCAGAACCTCCAGCAACGCGCTCGACGGATCGCCCTGATAGGACGTTCCGAGCTTGTCGACTTCGTCGAGGAGGAACACGGGATTCTTAGTTCCCGCCTGCTTGAGTCCCTGGATGATTCGACCCGGCATAGCGCCGACGTAAGTGCGCCGGTGACCTCGAATGTCGGCCTCGTCGCGCGCTCCGCCGAGGGCTACGCGTACGTACTCGCGCCCCAGCGATCTCGCTATCGACTTGGCGATCGACGTCTTGCCGACGCCCGGCGGTCCAATGAAGAGGAGAATCGGTCCCTTCGCCATTGCGCGCGACTTCGCCTCAGCCTTGTCGGTTATCAAGCGATCCGTAGTCTCGCTCGTGGCGAGCGACGGCGTCGCATCGTCCCTATCGGCGAGGAGCTTGGCGGCCGGAACTTCGCCGGTCTTTTCCACCTCTTCCGCCAGCTGCTGCGCCCTGAGCTGCCTCACGGCCAGGAACTCGAGGACGCGGTCCTTCACGTCCTTCAGTCCGTAATGATCTTCCTCGAGTACCACTTCGGCGTGCCTGAGCTCTAGCT
>JALYZH010000403.1 GCA_030948945.1 Gemmatimonadota bacterium
CGACCTTGAAGCGGATAGCGGAATCCACAGTCAGGCGCCTTTCCCTGTATCTCAGCTTTCTCGAGGGGATCGAGCGCCAGGGTCTCAAGACCATCTCGAGCGACGAGCTAGCGCGTCTCGGTGGGACGACGTCTGCTCAGGTGCGAAAGGATCTCTCACTCTTCGGATCCTTCGGCAAACGCGGACTCGGCTATTCGGTTCCGGAGCTGTCGGGTAAGCTGCGGGAGATTCTCGGTCTCGGAAAACACTGGCGCGTCTGCATCATCGGCGCCGGTAAGATCGGCGCAGCGCTCGCGCGATACCGTGGCTTTGCGGATCGCGGGTTCAACGTCACCGCAGTCTACGACAGCGATGAGGCGAAGATCGGGAAGCGTTGGGAGAATCTCACAGTCCGGCCCATTGCGGAGCTGGAGAAGGACGCCGCGAAGCAGGACTTCGACATCGCGGTTCTGGCTACCCCGGCGGAGAATACGGCGGCGGTCGTGAAGCAGGTCGTGCGCGCTGGGATCAAGGCAATCCTCAACTTCGCGCCGGTCCAGTTGTCAGTGCCTTCGGACGTCACGGTCAGAAACGTCAACATGGCGATGGAGCTGGAAGGGCTTTCGTTTGCGTTGAGTAACCGAGCGGACTGACGTAGCTGCGAGCGGGCGCTGTTGCGGCGTATAGTCTGAAGGCGACACTTAGAGTCGTACGCCCCATTCAGGCACCCACAATACTGAAGCAGGGAGCTACAAGCTTTGCAGCTTCTTAGCTAGCAGCCTTTCTGTCGGCGTTGAGAGCTTAGGAGTTTGAATCGAGCGCGCCTACTGAAGGTCTCGAGAAACGGGCGCGATCCCTGAAGCCCGCTAAACCGTCATGCCAATATGAAAGCTCCTGGCTAGCGAGCGGAGTTGGCTTACTGCTCCCTGCTTCGGTATTGTGGATGCCACAAGGCGAGCAACCGCCGACGTGTCGACTTCAGAGTCTACGCGCCTAAAGGAGCTCGAACAGCCGAACAAATCCTTCCGGACTGACTACCTCCGGCCGCGCCGAGATCTCGATCTCCGCTCGCTCGAGTACCTCGCCAGCCTCGATCGCGGACATCCCTCGGACGGTGCGAAGTGCCCTTTGGATCTGCTTCCGCCGTTGCCCAAACATCGCCTGGACGAAGGTTCGAAACCCCGGCAATGATTCCCCGCTCACGAGCGGCGCAATGCGCGGCGTGAGCCTGATCACCGCCGACTCGACCTTCGGCGGCGGCTTGAACGAGCTCGCCGGCACGCTCATCACCTGCTGCGTGTTCGCGACGACCGCCACGTTTACCGAGAGCGCGCCATAACTCTCGGTGTCCTCCTTCGCCGTCATTCTGTCCGCCACCTCTCGCTGCACAAGAAACACGGAGCGCCTCGGGATCGGCGGATCGAGTGCCTTGAACACTATTGGTGTGGTGATGTAGTACGGCACGTTGCCGATCAGCAGGAAGTCGGCTCCCGCGAGCGCGTGAAGATCGGTCTCCAGCACGTCGCCCTGCACGATCTCGACATTCGGGCGATCACGGTACTTCTCGCGCAGCTGCTCGGCGAGAGCGCGATCTATCTCGACCGCGATGAGTCGACCGCTTCGCTCAGCGAGGATATCAGTGAGAGATCCGCGGCCCGGGCCAACCTCGACTACCGTGTCGGCAGGAGTTGGCGCGAGTGCGTTGACTATTCCCTCGAGGATTCGCTCGTCGGAGAGAAAATGCTGTCCGTACTTCTTGAGCACCGGAGGTTGACGGGTGCTTCGTCGCCGTCCACCCTCGCTCGCACCTTCGTGCGGCGCGCGCGCCACGCTCAGCTCCGCGCGACTACGAGCGTCAGGTCGTCTCTGCTGGGAACGCTCCTGGTGTGAACTTCCAGCATCTTGAAGACTCGATCGACGATCACCTTCGTGTCGTTCTCACGGTTCTCACGAATCAGATCGAGAACGCGCTCTTCACCCAGGCGCTGATCGCTGCCATTGCGCGCGTCGCTGACGCCGTCAGTGAACAGGACGAGCAAATCCTTTTTTTTCACCCAGGACAATGAGGCGGCGTTCGGAGTCTCGTCGAGCATGCCCAGGGGAGGGTTCACCGCTGCCAGACGTGTTATCGTTCCCTCCTCGCTGACCACGAACGCGTGCGGGTGTCCCGTGTTCGCATAAGTAAGCTTCTCTTTGGCGGGATCGATGACTCCGTAGAAGAGCGAGATGAACATCTCTGTAGTCTCGAGCTCCTCACGCAACGAGCCGAGCAAAGCGCCGAGCATCTGCCCGGGATTGTGGAAGTTCTGCGCGTGAATCGCGGACGCACTCATGGCGAGCGCCATGATGAGCGCGGCCCGATAACCGTGACCCGATACGTCTCCGATCATCACGCCGGTTGCGCCTTCGCGAAGCTTGAAGAGCTGATAGAAATCTCCGCCCACACTTTCGGCCGGGACGACGCGCGCGGTCACCTCGGCTTCCGGCAACACGCCATCCGTCGAAGGAAGCAGCTTCATCTGCAGGTCGTGCGCGAGGCTCATCTCCTGAAGCAGTCGCTGCTGATCGAGGGAAGCACTTACCAAGCGTGCATTCTGAATCGCTGTCCCGATCTGCGTGGCGATCGCAGTAACGAGCTTCTGATCTCCCGCGGTGAAAGGCTGGCGAGAGCGACGATCTGCAAGATTGACGACGCCGAGCGGCATGCCTCCGGTCGGCGTCGTCCACATGATGGGCACCGACAGCATCTCACCCCGGCCATAGGGGGATTCCTTTCCGAAGGTGACGCCCTTCCCCACCACTATCAGCGGATGCTGCGTGCGAAACACGCGGGCGGAGACACTGCTCGGATCGTCGGCGCTGATCGGCGGAATCTCGGATTTGGGTACGCCTAGTGCCGCCACCGCCTGTAGCGTGTTGGTTCGGGCATCGTGGACGAGAATTGACGCAACGCGTGCGCCCACCGTCTCGGAGATTTCGGTAAGAATCGTAGCCGCCGCGTCTTCGAGCGTGACGGTGCGGCCCAGTATTTCGCCGATGGTGTAGAGGAGGTTGATCTCCTCGTATCTCTCCGCCAGCTCCGTCGCCGCGTGCTCGACCTCCAGCGCCGCTTGCGTGAACTGCGATACGACCGGCATCAGCAGCTTGATGTGACGATCTTCCGGCGAGTACGACGGATCACATGGGCCCACTGTGAGCCAGATCTTCCTGACCGCGGGGACGCGCGTGACGATCTGCGTCCCGAAGTTGGTGGGAACCGATTGGCCCGGCTCGTCCGGCAGGACATCGGGCATCTGCACTTTGGGACTCGACCGCGCGATCACCGTTGGTGCGGAGCGGCCGTCGCTCCCCCACACGGCGGCCTCACAGTGCGTCCCCTCTCGAAACGCAATGAGGACCGCCTCGAGCTCTTTCACTCGCGGTGCAACGTCAGACGAACGACGTTCCCCTCTTTGCGGAAGCTCTCCACGCGATC
>JALYZH010000019.1 GCA_030948945.1 Gemmatimonadota bacterium
CTCCTCATCAACGTCATCGTAACAGCGATTCAATTTGCGCGAGACCCGCGTTGGATGACGGGCTGGACGGTTGTTGTGGCAATCGCGCTCTTCCTTGGCTTTCTCTACCTTCGATTCATGCCGGTCAAAGCACAGGACCGGATCATCCGCCTCGAGGAGCGCACCCGTCTCGAGCGAGTCCTGCCGAGCGATCTGCGTGGGCGGGTCGGCGAGTTGACCCCCAGTCAGCTGATCGCCATCCGCTTCGCCGCCGACGATGAAGTGCCCGATCTCACACGCCGCGCTCTCAACGGCGAGCTCAAGACCCAAGGTGACATCAAACGCGCGATCAGAAACTGGCGCGCGGATCACCTGCGGGTGTGAGCGCCGCCGACCGTTGCGCCCTGCGGTACGACACGCTCCTCGAGTTCACCTCGACGGAGGATCACCGCTGGCACGACTGGTTCATCGAGCATCCCAAAGCCTGGGCGGTGCCATTTGCGACCGGTCGAATGGCGACGATTGGCGGCGTCGTGATGCACATCTTCGCGGTCGAGCTCCGGTACGGGCAACGCCTCCTCGATCAGGAAGTCACTCCGTGGGAAGGTTTCCGCCAGACTTCAATCGAGGACGTCTTCGAGCTCGGAGACAACGCGCGTGCTCAGCTCGTCGATTTTCTAGCGAATGCGCCGGAGGCGGAGCTCGATCGGGTTCTCACCTTTCAGACGCTGACAGCCGGCCTCGTCTCGGCGAGCAAGTACAAGATCGCGTCGAACATTTTTCTGCACGGCATTCGCCACTGGGGGCAGATCGCGACCGCACTGAGGCAAAACGGCTTCAGCGATCAGTGGAGTCACGACATGCTACTTAGCAGCGTTAAGATGTAACTTTGTGCCTGGGCCGGTGCTGCCGGCAGCGTTCAATGGCGATTGCGTGATCGCACCACTTTCAGACTCACAAATGGCAGACGTCACGATCGAAATCCGGAACAACGGTCCTTATAGAGTGCACGGCGATGTGAAGCTCGTCGATCACGAGGGAAATCCGGTTCTCATCCCTGAAGGAAAGAGGAAGGTCACTCCCGAGGGAAAGAGCTGGATCTCGCTGTGTCGATGCGGCGCGTCGGTGACGAAGCCGTTTTGCGATGGAACCCACAGCCGCATCGGATTTATCGCCGCCGAGGCAGCTGTCGGGAAAAGCGACGCTATTCCCCCATCGCCTTGAGCAGGACCCGCTTGGGACGCTGACCGTCCCATTCGCCGTAGAACACCCGCTGCCACGGGCCAAAATCGAGTTTCCCTTTCGTGACCGGCACGATCACCTCGTGCCCGATCGTGAGCGAGCGCAGGTGTGCGGCGGCATTGTCTTCACCGGTTCCGCTGTTGTGCCGATACTCGTCGGGCGACCACGGCGCGATCCTGTTCTCCAGCCAGTCCAGGATGTCCTTCCACAATCCGGGCTCGTGATCGTTCACGAACACCGACGCGGAGATGTGCATCGCGGACACGAGCACCATTCCTTCGTCGATTCCCGCCGCCGCCCGGCACTCCTCGACCTCTTCGGTGATGTCGATGATCTCGTGCCGCTTCTTCGTATTGAAGGTGAGGTACGAGGTGTGAGTCTTCACGCGTGCTGCTTGTCGTGCAGAAGTCCGGCGTGCCAGGATTGGCCGGCCTGGAGCTCGAAGCGCGCCCGCCACTCGCCGAGCGTCGTGACCGTTGGATCGAACACACCGGTATCAGGCTGGATCTTTCCCTCGGCGCTCAGCGCCGTAAAACGATCTCGCTCAACCGACTGAATCTTCGCCTTCGCATCGCGGTAGAAAACGAGACCGCTCGTCACCAGGCTTGCTCCCAGCTTTGATTCCAGCCCTTTGAGCGAACGGTAGAGTCCGTCGATCGAGCATCCCGATGCGCCTGCGGTCGATTGATCGACCGCGACGGTGAGAAAGCGCCCGTACCTCCAATCTCGGCCCACCGTGAGTGGATAGCCGTGCGCGCGCCATTGAGAGAGGAATCGGTCAACCTCGCTGAGCAGAAAATCGGTAGCTGACTCGTCGAGATTGCGATCGGCGCCAAACACCCACGCGCGAGCGGTGTCCGGCAGCTTCTCGATCTGCACTAGTGGCATGTATGGACTCTTGTTTCTGGTCGGTGATCGATCATAGGCAATATTGGTTCACGAGGAACCAGCAGCGCGTGTAGGGTGATGTCTTGAAGAAATCCATCAATAACCCTGCCACTTTTGTCTCACCGCTCTGCGACGGATGGGTTCCGTCCTCCTCGAAATCGACGCGATTCCAAGCGACGCCATCCGAGCGCGGAGTCGTCCCGTTGGCCCAGAGGTACGGTCCCCACAGAATCAGTGGCGCCGCTTTCTTGGTGTAGTTGAGTGTTCCCGCCCGCGGATTCCCGGGCAATCCTCGCATCTCGTCGATCTGCGACTCGATCGCCCATTTCACCGAGAACCCGCTCTCGTACGCGTAGGGCTCTGGATTGAGATCGATCGTCGCGTACCCGCCGTACGTGCGGCTCGACAAGAAGACGAGGCGCAGGTTCGGATAGCGCGCCCGAAGTGCGCGCAAAACGAGACCGAGATTCGTGAGGAGAATTCTTGCATCGGCGCTGTCGGCAGGAAGCGACACCGAGGGTTTCGGATCCTGAAGCTTGACCCACACCGCCTGCACCTGATTCTCGCTCAATCCCAACGGCGCGAGACGCGCAACCTTGATGCGATCGTAATTCGGCGAGGTCGGCGAGGTCCACGCCGGCGCGTCCTGGCCATCGGCAGCGCCATTCACAATCACCAGAGTGTAGTGGTTCACGCTCGGGTCTGTCGCCGCTTTCCCCATGAAGCTCCACGGCGTGCACGGCGGCCCCGAGCTTTGCGAGCACCATTCCTGGGTCGTGTTCGACATACCGATGGAAATGAGCACGTACTTCCCGAACGGACTATCGTCGCCATTCACATCGAGCGGCTTGATCGAGTTTCGTCGGACCCGAGCCGCCGAATCGTGGTCCGCCGGAGGCTGATTTATTCCACCCGGATAAAGACCGCCGGAATTTCCGTAGTACGTCCGCGAAAGCAGGTCGGTCAGCGGGACCTTCGCGGTATCTGTTGGAGGACCCACGACGATCGGCTTTGGGGGCGGGGGCGGTGGTGGGGGAGGCGATGCGCACCCGATCAGTGCGCTCGCGAATGTCAGAACAACCAGATTGTGGGGTCTGGCCAGCATTGCCTACCGGCTTTCTGCGGCCTTTTTCTTCCGTTCCACCGAAGCTTTGACCTTCACTTCCCT
>JALYZH010000085.1 GCA_030948945.1 Gemmatimonadota bacterium
CCGAAGTGCGGGAAGACCGGTCGGCGCGAGACCGATGTGTCCGACACGTTCCTGGACAGCGCCTGGTATTTCCTGCGCTATCCCAGCGTTGGCCACGACGATGTGCCGTTCGAGAAGTCGGTCACGAAAAAGTGGCTCCCCGTGAATTCATACATCGGGGGCAACGAGCACGCGGTTCTGCACCTGCTCTATTCGCGATTCATCACGATGGTGCTGCACGACGCGGGGATGCTGGAGTTCGAGGAGCCGTACACCCGGTTCCGCGCCCACGGCCACATCATCCGCGAAGGCGCGAAGATGTCCAAAACGCAGGGCAACATCGTGAACCCCGACGAGTACATCGAACACTGGGGAGCCGACGCCTTCCGCACGTATCTCATGTTCCTCGGCCCGTACGAGCAGGGCGGAGATTTCCGGGATCAGAGCATCTCCGGCACCCGCCGCTTTCTGGACCGACTG
This sequence comes from Gemmatimonadota bacterium, assembly GCA_030948945.1. Next base: position 460 of record JALYZH010000085.1, read on the forward strand.
TTCGCATCGGTCCAGACCATGGCGACGGAAGGCGAGCCCGACCATGCAGTGATGCGCAAGCTTCACCAGACCATTCGCAAGGTTGGCGAAGACGTCTCGCGACTCAGCTACAACACCGCTGTCGCGGCGATGATGGAGTACATGAACGTGCTGCGGAAAGGCGAGCGTACCCCGCATCGGGACGAGATAGTGCCTCTGATCCCGCTGGTGTCGCCGTTCGCGCCGCACATCGCCGAAGAGTTGTGGGAGCAGACAGGCGGAGCCGGAAGCGTCTTCGATTCAGCGTGGCCGAGCTTCGATCCTGCACTCGTCGCGGAAGACTCAATCGAGCTGGTGGTTCAGGTGAACGGTAAGGTGCGCTCCAAGCTCTTGGTGCGGCGCGACATCACCGAGGAAGCCGCGGTCGTCGCGGCGCTCGCCGACCCGACGGTAGCCAAGTTCGTGGGAGGCAAGCCGAAGAAGATCATCTTCGTTCCGGGGCGTCTGCTCAACATCGTGGCTTGAGCTTCCTAACCGCCGCTCGGACTGGCCGCACCTAGATACGAATTTTCCCCGCGAGCTGAGCGAAAAGCACGGCCGTTAGGGTGTACCCGTCGCGGATGTCCCCTCGCGCGATCCGCTGCTTGAGCTCGGCCGGCGAAAGCTCCACGATCTCACCGAACGCCTCGCTCTTCTCCGGGTGATCCTGAGGTCGTCCCGGCGCCAGGTACGCCCAGAAAACGGGCAGTGTGCTCGCGAGGATCGCGGTGTCACCACTGACGTCGCCGATCTTCTCGATGTGACGCACCCGGAAACCCAACTCTTCGTCGATCTCCTTTCGCGCTGCCTCTTCGGCGGAGTATCCGGTCTCGCGCTGTCCGCGCGGCGTCTCCAGCTCCCATCTTCGCGTCGCGTGACGGAACATCTCGCGCAGAAAGATCTTGCCGTCCCGTGAGGCAATCGCGACCACGCCGGACGGCCCGTCGAACATCGTGCACCCAATGACGCGCATCTGGGTGCGAACTTCGCCGCTCGGAAACTTTACCGCGTCGCGAACGAAGAAGTGGAGCTTATCCTCGATCAGTATGCCCGTCTTCGCCCTGATCTTGGGTGACTGTCTCTTATCGATGATCTCGATCTCACCCGCGGACGCGTCGCCGAGGTAGCGCGCGAGCTCGGGGAGCTTCTTCAGGTAACGCGGCTCGTACATGTTCTGTTACTCGTACATGTTCTGTTACTCGTACATGTTGTTGGGGTCAGATCGCGCCAGCTCGACGAGAAATCTCCCGATCCGCTCGGTTACCGCGCTCAGAAACTTCTCGCCCTTCTCCGCAGTGGACCTGGCAGGATTTCCCGTACCGGTGTCGTCGCTGACTTTCGACCATTGCCGCGGCGCCCACGCCCAGCCGTCGCGCAATCCGGTGATGCGAAACTTTCTTGCCTTGCCGGCACCCGCTTCGGATAACGGGAGCAAAAGGCCGGGACGGAGCGCCATCATCACGCTCGTTTCCATTTCACCCGCGTGGTCGCCCGGCTCGTCGAAATAGTCCTTGCCGTTTACGCACGTCCACCAGTTGATCGTACAGATAAAAAGGTCGATGCGTGGCTGCAGCTCGCGAATCATTTGCCGGAAATCATTTCCGCCGTGCCCGTTCAGAATCAGCAGCTTTCTCACACCCTGACTCGAGATCGCCGAGCCGATGTCGGTGAGCAGCGCGAGCTGGGTGCTTGGATTCATGTTGAGCGCGAGCTTGAGATCGAGCTGTCCCGTGTTGACGCCGAACGGGACGGTGGGTAGGACCACGACCTTCGCACCCTGCTTCCACGCGATCTCCGCCGCCCGCTCGGCGATCGCGCACGTCTCGTAGTTGTCGGTGGCGTAGGGGAGGTGAAAGTTGTGCGGCTCCGTCGCGCCCCACGGAAGGATCGCGACCTCGTAGTCAGTAGTCCTGACGGACTTCCAATTGGATTCCGCGAGAACGAACGGTCGACCGGCCACTTATTTCTCAGCGAGTTGGGTGAAGAACAAAATACCCAGCACCGGATTATCGGTGCTGGGTATTTGTGTTTATCTGGAACGAATACAGGCGCTTAGTTCTGGCAGTTTCCGTTGGTGCAGGCGACTGCAGCCGTGACGTTTACCACGGCGGTTTTGAAAATCGCACCGCTAGTTGCCTTCACGCTCCAGGTTCCCGCGACCGTTCCCGCGGTGAATACTCCGCTGGTGGCGTTGATAGATCCTCCACCAGTGACGGACCACGCCGGCGCGAAAGAAACAATGTTGTTGTAACCATCCCTTCCGACAGCTGTAAATGTCTGAGTCGCCCGCGCAGCTACGTTCGCGGGATTGGGAGTGACCGCAATGGTGGCGAGCGCCCCGGCTTTGACTGTGACCGTCGCAGTTCCCTTAACACTGCCATTGCTGGCCGTGACGGTATACGTGCCTGCAAGCGTACCAGCACTGAACAGGCCGTCGACGGTGATCGCTCCTCCGTTCGTCGAGACCGACCACGTCGGTGTAACAGCGACAACAGTTCCGTTGGCATCTTTACCAGTTGCCGTGAATTGCTGTTGCCCGCCCACGAAGACCGATAATGAACTTGGCGTAACTGTGATCGTCGCCAGCGCGCCGGGCAGTGGCTCGTTCACAGTTACAATCGCGGTTCCCGACACCGATCCACTGGTCGCCGTTACGGTGAAATTTGTTCCAGTCGTCGTCGCGGTGAAGAGTCCTGAGCTGCTGATTGTGCCGCCGCCGCTGACGGACCACGTCGGCGTTATTGCGACGGGCTTCCCAGCCGCATCCACTCCGCTTGCGGTGAACTGCTGCGTCCCTCCTCGTAGAACAGTCGCGGTCGCAGGGGTCACTGCGATAGCGTAGACTGGTGTCGCTGCAATGAATCCGGTGTAGAGCAGCAAGTTGGGCGAGCCGGTCCCTGGACTCTTTACGGCCGCCTTCGTCGCATTCGATATGAGGGCAGCCGCTACCACTGATGCCTTCGCGTAGGGGTCTGTCTCGAGGTAGAGCGCAGCCGCACCTGCAACGTGCGGGGAGGCCATCGATGTGCCGCTGATAGTGTTCGTCGCGGTCGCAGTCGTATACCAGGAAGAAGTGATTCCATTGCCTGGGGCGAAGATATCTACGCACGTCCCGTAGTTGGACCACGACGTTCTGGTGTCAGTGTTATCCGTTGCGCCGACTGTGATCGCGGACGGCGTTCTTGCGGGTGAGTAGTTGCAAGCGTTGAGACCGTCGTTACCTGCAGCGACCGCGTAGGTCACGCCAGCATCGGTCGATTTGGTAATCGCATCGTCGAGCGCCTGGAATGGACCGCCGCCCAGGCTCATGTTCGCGACCATCGGCCCGCCAAGCGTGTTCTTCTGGCCCGTGACGAAGTTGACTCCGGCAATGACGGCTGAGTAAGCGCCGCTGCCCGAGCAATCAAGCACGCGGACGGCAACGAGCTTGACGTCCCTCGCAACGCCGTAGGTCTTGCCCCCGATCGTGCCCGAGACGTGTGTCCCGTGGCCATTGCAGTCCGCCGCGGTCCCGCCGATCGTGATTTCGTCCTCACCTTTGACCGCGCGGCCACCAAATTCTGAGTGGTCGAATCTGATCCCGGTGTCGATGATGTATGCGGTGACCCCAACGCCACTAGCGTTCCAGGTGTAAGAGCCGCTGAGCGGAAGCGCCGCCTGATCGATACGGTCAATTCCCCAGGTAGGCTTTGGCGTAGTCTGAGTACCCGTGCTTATCGCGTGGGCGAGCGCATCCTGTTCGATGTACTTGACGCGCGGATCCTGAGCGAGACGACTTACCGCAGCCGCTGAAAGACGCGCGGCGAACCCGTTCAGCGCGTGCCGATATGAAAAGATCAGGGTGCCGCCGTTTCCACCGACCATCTCCTGCTCTACATCGCCTTGATTCTGAGCAGTCGCGCCGGCGTCCTTCAGAACGACGACGTATCGGTCCGGAATCCCATCGGCGCGACTAAAGACGGGCGCGCGAGGCGAAAAAGTCTGTTGTCTGGCTGGTCCGGATGCGTCTTGGCAGGCCGTAACCGTAAGCGCGGCAACGGCGAATGGTGCCCATCTTTTCATTTGCTCTCTCCCCGGGTGGGACTGTAGTGCCGAAAATAGTCCGGCATACCCGAAGACCAGAAGTCGACGGGCAAAGCTCAGGTGGCGCTATTTATCTATGATGAACCTGCACATAGTGCAGGGAGTTCACTGAGGAGAGGTGCCCAAAAGGGCACAGAAACATATGGTCTCGGGCACTCTCGTCAAGAATTTCTTTTGCCTGACGTGACACGCATTCTGGCGTCAACCCTTGAAAAGTCAGACAAATTCCGGCTTGCGAGATCACAGGGGCATACGAACATTCACGATCGTCGCGGGCCGCCTCGTATCCAGCCGGAGCAATCAATGGAATTCCCGATTCGTCGCCGTCTTAGCCGCGGCGTTCTCGGCACCGCAGTCGTGGTGTCAACGCTGTCGTGCTTCGGCTCAGGTCGGGCGGATCACGCCCGGATTGGCGACGATGTCGTCATGTCGGGCTCGTCCATCTACCAGAATCTGGGGGACAGCGTGTCTGGCGACGCCATCCTCGCTGCTCGCGAGATCTATTTCGTGGGAGCCATTGGTGGCGACTACCTGGGAGTAGGCGGGAATCAAACTATCGGTGGCCGCATCCACGGATCTGCCCGTGCGGCTGGCGGCAACATCGGAGTCAAGGGTTTCATCGATCGTAACGCGACCATCGCTGCCGGCAACGTCACCGTGGATTCCACAGGTGACATCGGCCGGAACGCCTATCTGGTTGGCGGGAATGTTAAGGTCGAGGGTACCGTGCGCGGGGGTCTTCTCGCGTCAGGCGGTAACGTCGTTCTGAACGGTACTATTGGTCGCGACGTCGAGGTGAGCGGGGGATCTCTCCGCGTCGGACCTCACGCCGTGATCACTGGAAACCTCCGCTATCGGGTGCCGGCAGAAAAAGTCCACATCGACTCCGCCGCGCGCATCTCGGGGACTGTCATCGCACTTCCGGTCTCGAAAGGTTGGGGGCTCTGGCGCTGGCTCTGGATGATCGGTGTTCTCCTGGCGGGGGCCGTCGTGGTGGCACTGCTCCCGCGCTTTACGGCGGAAGCAGCGGAGATCATATCCCACCGTCCCATCCGGTCGCCACTGACGGGCATCGGATGGTTCATCCTCGGCGGCTGGGCGATTGTCATCCTCGGAGTCACCATTATTGGGTTACCGCTCGCGCTACTTGCGGCCGTGGTCTACCTCTTCGTTCTGTTCCTGGCGGATGTCCCGTTCGCGGTCTGGCTGGGTCACCGACTGCTTGGCACTCGCGCACGCCCGGGGCGTTGGGGGGCCGTTCTCACTTTCCTGGTTGGTGGATTGTTACTGGCCGTCGTGACAATCATCCCCGTGGTCGGTCCAGTGGTGAGGATCGTATCGGGATGCTTCGGGATCGGGGCGATCGTGCTTCGACTCTGGGCGTTACGTCGGAGTCCGGTCGTGTAGTGAGCAGTTAGATCCTCCGCCCGACCCAGCCTCCGACGAAATACCCGACTGCGGCGACGCCGACGCCGACAACGAACATGTCGAAGCCGGAGCGGAAGACTCCGCGGCCAGTGAATACAGACCTCGCGGCGCCGACGAGAAAGTGCGAGAGCATCGCGACTGTGAACGAGATTACGATCGCAGTCGTGCCCTGCCAGATGAGGAATGGGAATACCGGTATCGCGGCCCCGAACGCAGTCGCGAGGCCGGTGACCCATCCCTCGCGGAACGGCGACATGACGAACTCACCGATCTTGAGCTCCTCCTGCACCTGCTCCTTCAGCATCTGCTGCGGATCGCCCATGATCTGCGTCGCGAGGGTGTGGGCCGAGTTGCGATCCATACCCTTCGCTTCGTAGATAATGGCCAGCTCGTCGCGCTCGATCTCCGGCATGAGCTCGACTTCAGTCTTCTCCATCGAGATCTCGTACTCGTAGACCTCTCGCTCGCTCTTGCTGGCGAGATATCCGCTCGAGCCCATCGAGAGCGCGTCGGCAATGAGCCCCGCCATCCCCGCGACGACCACAGCCTGGTGCTGATTTACAGTCGCTGCGCCAATCACTCCCGCCACCAAACCGAAGTTTGCGGTCAGTCCATCATTGAATCCATACACGACATTGCGGAGAAATCCCCCCGATGCCGTCCTGTGCCACGGCTCGCCGCCTTTTCCGGCGATCTGCCCCAGCGTCATCGCGTGATCCGCTGATTCACGCGCTAGAATCAGCGCCTCGGGGCCACCCGGTGCGCCGCGCGGGGTCTCGCGATGCATGTCGAGATACCCCTTGACCTCGCGTCCTTCTTCCTCGAGCAGCATCGGCAGGAGGAACCCTGGACCGAACCAGCGGCCAAGCGTGGCGAGTAATCTTGCGCGGCCACTCGGTCGGAACTTCGCCGGCGGGTGTCCGTGCGCCGCGAGGAGATCGCCCCAGACTACTACGTGCCTGTCTTCGACATCCGCCAGACGCGAATACACGTCTTTCTTCTTCGGGTCGGGCTCGGCTGCCGCGAGAAGCCGGTACAGGTACGCCGCATCCGCTTCATCCTGCCAGTGATGCTCGAAGGAGTGAACATCGATTTCCGGACTATCGGGCTGTGTCTTCGGGGGCTCGAGCGTCGTAGACATACTCCAATATCGCCGGAGCGGTCGCATTTTGCACCGGCAACCCTTGAATGCGGCTCGATGTAATATGACACAGAACCAACAAGGAGATACGATGAAGGCACTACTGCTTGTTTCCACAGCAGCGGTGGTATCAGCTGCGGCAACACTCGATGCACAGGGCATCGCCGGACGTCCGGACTCTTCGTGCACGAAATTTTCGGACGGGCACGTCGAATGTCGCGTGTACCGCGACCGGATGCCGGGAGACTCGGCGTTCGGCAACAGGATCTTCATGCGAATGGATTCCGCGATGGAGAAGCGCGCAGCGCTTGGTCTCCAGCTGCGTGCCACGGCTACTCGTCGCGATACTCTCGGCGTGTTCGTTGATGGCGTCACGCCAAAAGGTCCGGCTGAGAACGCCGGCATAGTCGAGGGCGACCGCATCGCCGCCATCAACGGCGTAGATCTCCGTACACCGGCCGCAGACATCGACGATTCGTACTCGAACGGGCTGGCGTCGCACCGCCTCAGTCGCGAAGTCCAGAAGCTCACCCCCGGAAGTCGCGTCAATCTGCGCGTCTATTCGGGCGGACGGGTTCGCGACGTTCAGGTTGTCGCTGGAAAAGCGAGCGATGTCATGCGTCTCGGCAATCACTTCCGAATCGGCTTTCCTGGCGATGACGGAATGATGGAGTTCGACGGGCCGGAGGGCGGGATGATGATGGGTCCGGACATGCAGATCTTTCGCGATCGCGTCGAGCCGCTGATCCGCGACCGCGTCCAGCGTCTACAGAGCCTCCCGCGCGCTGCCGTTCGGCTGCGCCGCCCCATGAGATTCAGAACTACTTCGCCGGTGCAGCCCCGTCGGGTGATGAAGGTCGAGGGGTCTGCTGAGGCAGAGATACAACCTTTAGGCGCAGATGTGATCCGGAGTCTCGCTGAAACCGCAATTCGCGACGCACGGTCTGCGCTAAAGCAGCTTGCTGCGGACGGAGTTGTCTAACGAGATCGCCGCTGCTCTCCTGCCAGCGGCTCCCCAATGACTGAGTCGCGAACTGAACGCGCTGATCCAGCATTGTCGTCACTGGCGGCGCGTTCGTCGTTGGGGATTCGGCGCACCAGAATTGGGGAGGATTTTTCGGATCGATCGCCGCGTATCCGATGCGCGGAAGCACCTCTGCCGCGATCAGCACCAATCCGGTCAGAACGATCAGAAGCGAGAACACGTGCATCTTCGCCAGGCGCGCCCGCCAGGTCGTGAACGCCACCCACATTCCGCCAGCTGCGATCACGCCTTCGACACCTACGTAGCCGAGCCATCCCCAGCCGCACTCGCGGGAGTAGGGCCACATGAAGACTGCCGCACCCAGCGCGAACACCAGAATCAGGCGCGCGCTCGCACCGATCATTGCGGTGCGCTGTTGTGCTTTCTCTTTGGCGCGACGCTCCGCTTCGCTCTGCATTTTTTGCACTGCAGGCGATGGTTCGGGCGGAAGTCCATCGAACTCCCGCTCCAGTTTCTTCAGCTGGCTTGCCCAATTGTCTTCGGCCACGATGCACCCCGCGACGGAAGGATCTCTCTTATCTTCATGACTCCGAACCCTCGGCAAGGGCAACGACTGGGATGATCGCAGAAAACGAAGTCAGGATCCGACTCGATAAATGGCTGTGGGCGGCACGTTTTTTCAAGACACGCTCCCTGGCCGCCGATGCCGTGGAGACGGGCAAGGTCGAAGTAAACGGGGAGCGCGCCAAGCGCGCGAAACAGCTCCAGGTCGGGGACTCGCTGCGAATACGCCTGGGCCCCTATCACTACATCGTCACGGTCCGTGCGCTCTCGGAGCGCCGGGGACCGGCTTCAGTAGCGGCGACTTTGTACGAAGAGAGCCCTGCCGGCCGGAAAGCGCGTGAGGCAATGCAGCTGCAGGTGAAGGTCGCGCAGTCCGTTCCCGGCTACGAGCGCGGACGGCCCACCAAGAAAGATCGACGGGATATCGAAAAGCTGCGGCGACGGGAAATCGAGTGAGCTGCGCCGCACCTCGGGTTTCCGCCTCTCTGGCTTACTAGAACTCCATCTGCGCCCCGAGCTCTACCACTCGGTTGGGCGGAATTCCAAAAAACTCGGTTGCGGGTCGCGCGTTGCGCTGCATGAAAATAAAAAGGTGCTTCCGCCAGCCGGCGAGCGCCGTGTTTCCCGTCGGGATGAGATTTTCGCGTCCAAGGTAATAGGTGGTCTCCGTCGGCTTCGCGATGATGCCACGCTCGGTGGCCAGTGCCAGCACTTCCGGGACGTTGGGCGTTTGCATGAAGCCGTACTTCGCCTTGACGCGGCCGAAGTTGTGTGGGAAGCAGGTCACCTCGATGCGCTCTGTAACCGGAACTTCGGGAACCTGTGCCACCAGTATCGAAAGAAGCACGACGTTTTCGTGTAGGACCTTGTTGTGCTTCAGATGGTGCAGCAGCACGAGCGGCGCATCCTTCGACTCTGAAGTCAGGAACACCGCCGTGCCCGGGACGCGTACTGGTTTGAAGCGCTTGTCGGGATTCTCGTCTCCAAGGTCCTTGAGCAGCGCGTCGAGCGGAATGGAGGCGTCGACGAGCAGACTGCGTACAATCAGTCGTCCACGTTGCCACGTCGTCATCAGGACGAAGATTCCGAGTCCGATCGCGAGAGGAACCCAGCCGCCCTGGAGGATCTTGAGCAGGTTGGCACCGAAGAAGGCGAGATCGATGATCAGGAAAAATGCGGTGAGCGCCCCCGCACGCCAGATGCTCCATTGCCAGTGCGAGCGCGCCAACACGTAAAATAGAACGGTGGTGATGGCCATCGTCCCCGTGACGGCGATACCGTACGCTGCGCCGAGGGCGCTCGAGGAGCGGAAGTCGAGGACCACGAAAATGCAGCCCAGCGCCAGTGCCCGGTTCACCTCGGGCACGAATATCTGCCCGGTGTCCTGCTGGGAAGTGTGAATGATCTGAACGCGGGGACTGTACCCAAGCTGCACTGCCTGCTGGGTGAGCGAGAACGCCCCCGAGATCAGCGCCTGTGACGCGATGATCGCCGCGATGGTCGCCAGAGCAATCATCGGATACAACGCCGCCCTTGGAGCCAGCAGGTAGAAAGGATTTACCGCCGCACCCGGGTCGCGTAGAATGAGCGCGCCCTGTCCGAAATAATTGGCGAGCAGGCAGGGGAGCACGAGCGCGGACCAGGCGATGCGAATAGGACGCTTGCCAAAATGACCCATGTCCGCGTACAGCGCTTCCGCGCCTGTTACTGCCAGCACAACCGCACCGAGCAGCACGAAACCGGATGCGCCATGTTCGGTGAAGAACCTGAGTCCGTACAAAGGATTCAGCGCCGCGAGAATCTGCGGTGCCAGCCTGATCTCGCGGATGCCGAGCATCCCGATTGTCAGGAACCAGATCACCATGACGGGCCCGAATATCCGCCCAACCTTCGCCGTGCCCTTGTTCTGGTAGAAGAAGAGCAGCAACAGAATCCCGATAGTGATCGGAATGACGAGACCCTGCGACGACGGCGCTACGACTTCGAGACCCTCGACCGCGCTCAACACCGATATCGCGGGAGTTATTACTCCATCGCCATAAAGCAGCGCGGCGCCGATGAGCCCCAAGGCGATGATCGCCTTGCGTCGGAACGTATCTGCGTCCCGTCGCTGCTTCTGAAGGATCAGCGCGAGCAGGGCGAGGATGCCGCCCTCGCCATTGTTGTCGGCTCGCATGATGAAGACGATGTACTTG
>JALYZH010000121.1 GCA_030948945.1 Gemmatimonadota bacterium
TCCCTTGGTGATGCCGCGCGGCTCGCCGCCCAGCAGAGCGCTTCTTCACAGGGCGCGAGACTGCGCGCTGATGAGGCCCAGGCTCGGGTTCGCCAGCGTCGAGCAGATCTCTTGCCGACGGTCAGCAGCTACGTGCAGGAAGCGGGTCGGACTTTCAACACGTCTACCCTCGGCATCGACTTCCCCACCCCGGCCGGCCAGAAGCCGATATTCGATCCGAAGGGACAGGTGGAAGGTCCGATCAACACCCTCGATGTCCGTGGCAGGGTCCAGCAGAACCTTCTCGATTTTGGCGCACTCGGACGCGTCCGGTCGGCGCAGGCTGCCGCGCGCTCATCCAGCGCCGACGCTGAGGCAACGGCCGAACAGGCGGCCACCGTGGCTACCACCGCATACGTGAGGGCGATGCGCGCGGACGCTGACCTCCGCGCCCGCCAGGCTGATACTCAGCTCGCTACCGAGCTTCTTGGTATCGCCCAGGCCCAGCTCCAGGCTGGAACTGGCGTCGGCCTCGACGTCACACGGGCGCGAGCACAGGTCGCCGCCACGCGCGCGAGTCTGATCGCGTCGCGGAACGCGCGCGATCATTCCCGCCTCGACCTTCTGCGGGCGCTTTCTCTGCCCGTAAGAACCGATATCGTGCTTACGGATTCGCTCTCGACCGCCGCGGCTGGTACCGAGCCCATTCCGGATGAAGCAGCGCTGGTCGCGCAGGCACTTCGCGCCCGCCCGGACATTCTCGCCGAAGAAGAGCGCGTCCGCGCAGCCCGCCAAGGCTTGTCGGCAATCAAGGCCGAGCGTTTGCCGACGTTGGGGCTCGTCGCCGACGATGGCGTCATTGGGAAAAACGGTGCGCGCCTACTCAACACTTACACGTGGGGGCTTCAAGTCAGCGTCCCGATATTCGACGGGTTCCGCCGCGAGGCGCGAGTGCAGGAGCAGCAATCAGTCATAAAAGAAGCCGAGATCCGCCAGCGCGACATCGAGCAGCAGGCACAGGCCGATGTCCGGGGTGCAGTCCTGGATCTGGCGGCCGCGCGTGAGCAGCTCGACGCCGCCAGCGAGCGCCTTCGCCTCGCCGAGCAGGAGGTCATTCAGGCTCGCGATCGCTTCAACGCTGGCGTAGCGGGAAACGCCGATGTCGTGAACGCCTCGCTCGCCTTGACGGCGTCACGAACGCTCGTGAACGATGCAGAGACTGCGTACCAGCTGGCGCGGGTGTCACTCGCACGGGCGACCGGCAGCGTGACGACACTGAGATAATCCGGAACTACCGTTACTAAACTTCATTCAGACCAGCCGCAACACAGGGAAAGACTATGGCAACCGCAATAGAATCCAGCAGTTCCGCTCCGGCCCCGACAACCTCGCGCAACGGCAGATCCGGCGTGACCGAGCCGGACAAGCCGTCGACGAAAAAGAAAATCGTCCTGCCGATCGCGATCCTGGTCGGGCTCGGGCTTCTCTTCTGGGGTTTCCAGAAATGGAGTTACGGGCGCACGCATCAGTCGACCTACAACGCCCAGGTCGATGGACACATCGTCCCCGTGCTAGCCAAGTTAGGCGGATACGTGAAAACGGTTAACGTCAGCGAGAACGATCACGTGAAAGCCGGACAACTGCTGGTTCAGCTCGACGACGCCGATTATCGCGTGAGATTCCAGCAAGCGCAGGCGGATCTCACCGCGGCTGAAGCCACCAGCGGCGGCTCGGGCCAGGCACAGTCACAGGTTCAGAGCGCCGCGGGGCAGCGCGCGACTCTCGACGCACAGATCGGGGCAGCGAAAGCCAATGCCGACAAGGCCGACGCCGATCTCGCGCGGGCCAAGGAGCTCGCCTCCAAACTCATCATTTCCAAGCAGCAGCTGGACGCCGCACAGGCGACAGCTGCGGTAGCCCACGCGAATCTCCTCGCTGCGCAGCGTCAGGCGGCTGCGGCAGGTGGAACGGTCAACACCGCGGAAGCTGGTGTGCGTGTCGCGAGCGCCCGGACGATGGCGGCGCGCGCGTCCGCCGAAAACGCGCAGCTTCAGCTCGATTACACCCGTATCACCGCGCCCGCATCTGGCGAAGTGTCGAGAAAGCAGGTCGAGGTTGGACAGCTGGTCGCGCCCGGTCAGCCGCTTCTCAGCGTCGTTGCTGATACGGGCGTCTGGGTCACGGCAAACTTCAAGGAGACACAGCTCGCCACGATTCGTCCGGGTCAGCCCGTCGAGTTCGAGATCGATGCCTACGGCGGCTGTGTCGGCGAAGGAAAAGTTGCCAGCGTGAGCGGCGCGACCGGAGCAAAGTTCGCGCTTCTTCCGCCCGACAACGCGACCGGAAACTTCACGAAGGTCGTGCAGCGTGTACCGGTGCGCATCGCGGTCACCAAGCCTTGCTCGGGTAATCATCCCCTGCGGCCTGGCCTCTCGGCGAACGTGCACGTAGACACCTCCAACCGGTGAGCACGGCCGCGCTACGGTCCTCGGGGATGACCCAATCCTCCGAGGACCGCTACGCCCACAAGTACATCATCGCCTTCACGGTCACGATGGCGGCGATGCTCGAGCTGATCGACACATCGATCGTGAACGTCGCGATTCCGCATATGATGGGAAATCTCGGCGCGACGCTCGACGAGATCGCGTGGGTGTCGACTTCGTACATCATCGCCAACGTCATCATCATTCCGATGTCGGGGTGGCTGTCGGCGTACTTCGGCAGAAGGCGCTACTTCACGGGCTCGATTCTCCTCTTCACCGTCGCATCGTTCTTCTGCGGCTCGTCTCACACCCTGCTCGGCCTGATCTTCTGGCGCGTGATTCAGGGCATCGGTGGAGGCGCCTTGCTCTCCACCGCGCAGGCAACGCTCTACGAATCGTTCCCGCCAGAAGAAGCCGGAACCGGAATGGCAATCTTCGGCGTCGGCGTGATGGTAGGTCCGACTCTCGGACCTACGTTGGGCGGGTGGATCACCGACAACTATTCGTGGCCGTGGATCTTCTACATCAACGTCCCGCTCGGACTGATCGCGGCGATGCTGACCGTCACCTACGTGCACGACGCCGCACACCAGGAGCGCGCGGACAAGATCGACTATCTCGGAATAATTCTGTTGACGCTCTGCGTCGGGTCGCTGCAGTGGATGCTCGAGCGCGGCGAGCGCTACGACTGGTGGGATTCGCGCTTCGTCACTCTCCTCGGCTTCACGGCGCTCTTTTCGGGAATCGCGTTGATCTGGCACGAGCTCACGACCGACGAGCCCGTCATCAACTTCCGAATTCTGAAAAGCAGGCAGCTAACCGCCGGCGTGAGCCTCGGACTTCTGCTTGGGTTCGCGCTCTATGGATCGGTGTTCATCCTGCCCGTGTTTCTGCAGCAGCTTCTGCAAATGACGGCGTGGCAGACGGGAAAGATCATCCTGCCGGGAGCTATCGCGTCCGCAGTGACGATGGCGGTCGTGGGAAGAAACGCGATGCGACTGGACGCGCGCTATACGGTCGTGGCAGGCGCGTTCCTTTTCTTCTGGTCGATGCTCAAGATGTCGCATCTGACGTCGGCGAGCGGACAGCAGGACCTGTTTTGGCCGTTGATACTGCGAGGCGTCGGACTCGGGCTGATCTTCGTGCCGCTCACCAATGCGACCATGGCCGACCTCAAGGTGAAAGACCTCGCCCAAGGCACGGGCATGTTCAATCTGATGCGTCAGCTCGGTGGGTCGCTCGGAATCGCCGTGATGGCGACGTTGCTCGCGCGCTTCATGGCGAGTGAGAAAGCGGTGCTTACCGAGCACGTGGGAGCGAGCGATCCCGAGACTCTGAGCAGACTTTCGCTGATCACACGTGGACTGATATCGCGTGGAATAAATCCGCTGACGGCGCAGCAGCAGGCTCTCGCGATACTCGACAGGCAGGTTACTGTGCAGTCCAGCATGCTCGCTTTCTCCAGGATCTATCTCTATAGCGGGCTGGTGCTCGTCTGCGCGTTGCCATTGCTGCTATTGTTCCGGACGGGTCGTGCGCGCGGTTCGATGGGCCCGGTGCATTAGCCTCCCAACAGTTGACCGTACCCCTACGTATTTCTGATGAGGAAAGAGAGCTCGTAAGTCGGGCCCGAAAGGGTGACGAACGCGGCTTCGCTGGACTCGTGCGTCTGCACCAGCGCCGGGCATACATAGTGGCCCGGTCAATCGTCATGACTCATGAGGACGCGGAGGACGCGGTTCAGGAAGGGTTTCTGCGCGCGTACCAGGCGCTCGATCGGTTTGACCCGGGGCAGGCGTTCGGCGCATGGCTCAATCGAATAGTCGCAAATGCGGCGCTTGATCTGGCCCGGCGCAAGAAGGTTCGTTCAACGGAGGAACTTTCGGAGTCGATTTCGACCCCGTTTCGCGATCCCGCAGAAAGGGGAGAGCTCAAGGAAAGGCTGGAAGCGGCGTTGACGCAACTTGGGCCGCGTGCGCGCTCCGTGATTGTGTTGCATGATGTGGAAGGCTTTACTCACGCCGAGATTGGCGAGATGTTGGGCATACCGGGCGGAACGGCCCGGTCGGATTTGCACCATGCGAGACAGAAGCTCCGAGGGCTCCTGGGGAACTTGAGGGGGTAGAACATAGCATGGAAGATCGTACCGATTTGCGACTGGACGGTGCAGCCGATGCGAAGATCACGGAGGGTCTCCGCGATGCGTACGCACCGCCCGCCGAAGGCGCGTATTGGGACGCCCTCGAGGGTCGCATCATGGCGTTCATTGCGGAGCAGCGTCCCGCTGTGGTTCGGATCCCGGTCAACTGGTGGTCCGATCTAGCCGGCTGGGCTGCACCCGGACTTGCCGCCGCCGCTCTGCTTTTCGCAGCCGCGGGCATGCTCTGGTCGCGTCAGAACGACGAAGAGCTGCGCACCAGCTATGAGGCGGTCACAGAGTCGGTTGCCACCGATGTGCTGCCGGGAGCGGTACAGGTCGTGACTGCTCCGCGTGATAGATCATCGCAGCGTGAAGCGACATTCCGCTACGTCATGTCGCATTGAGGATGGAGATGAACAGAACCAAGGGTTACGCGCTCATGTTCCTGCTCGGTGCGTTTATCGCCGGCGGAGCGCTTGGGTTTTCTGCTGACCGGGCAATTCGCGGTGGACACGGGCGCGATATGCGCGGGCCGCAGGCCTACCGGCAGCGCCTGGGAGAAGAGCTCAGCCTCACGTCACAGCAGCGGACGTCGGTTGATTCGCTACTTGAGCAAAAGCACCGTCAGATCGTCGCCCTCTACAAGCCGCTCAAGCCGCAACTCGATTCGATCGCAGTCCTGGCGCGCGTCGTTGGCGACAGTACCCATGCGCAGATCAAGAGGCTGCTCAACCCTGACCAACAGGTGAAGTTCGACGCGATGCGCGCGGCAGCGCGTAAGGAGCTGGCCGAAAGGCGCGGGCGAGACACGACGGGACGCGGGGACCGGCCTTCGATACCCAAGTTCTGAAGCCAAGGCCCGCTGACAAAAGAAAAAGGGCGCCGGTGCAATGCACCGGCGCCCTTTCCTTTTTCTAGCTCCTGGGCTAGCTGCTAGACGTTATCGGGATCGGCCTTTCTTTCGCCTTTTCCGAAGTTCTTCTGCACCTTTCCCTTGAGCTCTTCAGCGCGACCTTTGATGTGCTCACTGCTGTTATCGGTGGCATCCCCAAGGTCGCCGCGAATCTTTCCTTTCATCTCTTTGACGGTGCCCTTGACCTGGTTCTCTGCACCGCGTTCGTTTAGGTCCTTCATTTTAACCTCCGCTGTGGAATCCGAGCCGTTCCCAGTTGTACAGGTCATAACGCAAGCGACATGCCCCCATCGACGGATGTTTTTTTCAGGGGCGGTACCGACCTTGCAAAGGGCTGCCTGCTTGCGGAAATTCCGAGGTCAAAGCCACCAGCGGTGCGGTTGGCCTTTACAACCTCAATAGGTCGCGCAAATCAGTACTAACGTTGAAGCTCACCCGAGCGGCCGCCGTCTCGCAAAACTCACAATTCTCGCGCTCGGCGTCGTTTACGGGGACATC
>JALYZH010000181.1 GCA_030948945.1 Gemmatimonadota bacterium
ATGCTACGCGAGGATCCGCTTTGGCGTAGGCGAGATCGGTAAGGAGATTGACCAGGACGAACACTACGCTCAGGAAAAGGACCGATCCCTGAATTGCCGGCAGATCGCGCCGCGTTATGGCGTTGACGACATAGCGCCCCAGTCCCGGCCAGCTGAAGATCGTCTCGGTGAGGATGCTTCCGGTGAGGTAGTATCCGAAGTCGAGTCCCAGCACTGTAATGATGGGAATGAGCGCGTTGCGGAGCGCGTGTCTCACCACCACCATGGGCTCGCCAAGACCCTTCGCCCTAGCCGTCCTCACGAAATCACTGTTCAACACATCGAGCATCGCCGATCTCGTGACGCGGGCGAGAAACGCGATCGATCGCGAGCCGAGCGCGAACGCCGGAAGAATGAGGTACTTGATCCCGCCATAGCCCGACGGCGGCAGCCATTTCAGCATCACGGCGAATATCAGGATCAGAATCAGTCCGACCCAGTACACCGGGAACGAGATCCCGAGATAGGCGACACCGAGGCCGAGCCGGTCGAACCAGCCGCCGGGATTGCGCGCGCTCAGCACGCCGAGCGTGATCCCGAGCACCGAAGCAAGCAGCATCGCCGAGCCGGCGAGAAGGAGCGTTTTGGGAAATCTCTCTCTTATGTCCTGTATGATCGGCCGCTGGGTGATGTACGAATTGCCGAAGTCGCCGCGCAGGACGCCGCCGGTGTAGTGAGTGAATTGACTGAGTAAGGATTCGTCGAGGTGCAACTCCTTTCTCAGCCGCGCGATCGTCTCGGCGTCGGCCCGTTCGCCCACCATCTCCTGCACCGGATCCCCGGGAGCGACGTAAAGCAGGAGAAAAACCACGACCAGAACTCCGAACAGTGTCGGAATCGAGAGGGCGAGTCGGCGGACGATGAAAGTCAGCACTTCTCTACTTGCTGATCGTCACATCTGTCCAGCGCTGGGCGTTGAAGACAGCGGGAACCTTGAAACCCTTGATCCAGGGCTGAACCGCGTACAGGTCCTTGTAGAAGAAGAGGTAGATCATCGGCGCATATTTGACCTCGAGGTCATCGGCCTCCCGGTACAACGAATCGCGCGTCACCTGGTTCTGCTCGCGGTGCGCCAGATCTATGATCGCATCGAAGTGAGGATTCGAGAAAAAGGAGACGTTTCCGCCCGGCCCTTTGTTCTTGCTGTGCAGAAGCGGGTACAGGAAGTTCTCCGCGTCAGGATAGTCGGCCCACCATTCCTTCAGAGCGAGATCGGTCTGCCCTTTGCGCGCGGCTTCGCGCATCGACGACGCATCACGCTGGACAATCTTGGCGCGAATTCCAGCCTCGGCCAGGTTGGCCTGCACGGTCTGAGCGATGCGCGGTGACTGATCGGTCGTCGCTGCCCAGAGCTCTACATCTATCCCGTTTGGATGCCCGGCCTCCGCGAGAAGCTGCTTGGCCTTCGCGACATCGTGTGGATACGGTTTGCGGTTCGGGTTGGCTCCATCGAGTAGCGGAGGAACGACACCGTTCGCGACGGTGCCGCGACCGGCCATCACCTGAGCGAGCATCGTGCTCACGTCGACGGCATAGTTGAGTGCCTGACGAACGCGAACATCCGTGAGCGGGCCTCGAGTCGTGTTGATCGCGACATACCAAAAGCGGAGCGCCGGCGCCGAAGTCAGCAGCTTCTTTTTCTCCGGATCTGCGTCCCACGATTTCGAAGTCTGATCCGGAACATTGAGCACGTCGACGTTTCCCGCTTCGAACTCGGCCGTAGCGGTGCTCATCTCGGGGATGATGCGCGCCATCAGCGAATCGGTCTTCGGCGGGCCGTCGAAGTAGTCCGCGTTCTTTGCGAAGCGCATGAAATCGTCGTGTCTCCACTCGACGAACTTCCACGGCCCGCTGCCGACGGGCTTCTGGCCGAAATCAGCGGGCGGATTGTCGGGAACGACCGAAGCGACCGGCATCGCCAGCAGCTTGGGGAAGATCGAGAACGGCTCCTTGAGCGTGATCACCACGGTGGAGTCATCAGGAGTGGCCAACCCGCTCACCGTCTTTGCCTTGCCCGCGGCGTAGTCCTCGGCTCCCTTGACCGGATAGAGGGGCCAGCCTCGTCCGCCCTTGGTTGCAGGATCGAGAACGCGCTGGAATGACGCGACGACGTTCTTCGATGTGAGAGGCCGCCCATCGTGGAACTTCACACCGCCGTGGAGGTGGAAAGTGTAGGTGATTCCGTCTGCGCTTACGTCCCACGATTTGGCCAGGCCGGGGACTACCTTCGCGTCGGGCGTAAAGCGTGTCAGCCCATCGAATAAATAGGAAACGACACGTCCTGTTGGAACGTCTGTAGAGAGAGCGGGATCCATGGATCTTGGATCGTAGGTGTCGCGCGAGTCGATGACGGTCCTGCGCAACGGAGCCGATTCACCACCACCACCGCAGGCGAGAATCGCGGGTAATACGAGGAGGATAAGTCGCCGCATACGAATGCTCTGCCGGTTGACATGAAGGGGCAAAATACGAGAACTTTCGCGGACCCCCGAAATAGGCCTCACCGTGAGCGCAGAATACTATTATCGCCGTCGACTTGGCGCCAAGGATATACTGCCAGCCGTTGGCGTCGGCGTCGCTACGGGTTTGGCCGCCTTCTACATTGTGCAACTCTTAATCCAGCGCACGCCTCTCGTGCCGCAGGGTGAACTCCCTCGGGCGCCGAAGACGCCTCCGAAACGCGTGCTCGGCGACAGGACCGAGCCCGAGACGGAGACGCATTACGCTCGCGAGCTGCCGCCGGGACAGCCGCCAGGCGTGCGCGCGTGAACGGGTGAAGCCACGACGCCGAGTACGGCTCGCTTTCACCGCACTCGCGTTTTCAGCAGCGTTTCTAGGTGGCAGCAGCGCCCGCGCGCAGGACATCAACTGCGACCGCGGCGACGTCGAAGTGATGCGCCTCGAG
This sequence comes from Gemmatimonadota bacterium, assembly GCA_030948945.1. The sequence goes on from JALYZH010000181.1 coordinate 2,945, forward strand.
TTCGAGGGAAACAATGCCTTTTCAGACGCTGAGCTGGCCAAGACGATCGTCACCACGCCGTCGGCGTGGGCGCGGCGTTACCTCCACCTCCCCTTTACGGTCAAACACTGTCTGGACCGGACTGAGCTCCCGAACGATCGTGCCCGGCTGATAATCTTTTATCGCCGTCGGGGGTATCCTAGAGTGACCGTCGATACCGTCGTCAACGTCCTGGCTCCCGGCAATGTCGAGGTCAGGTTCAAGATCAACGAAGGGCCGCCGATGATGCTCAAGTCCTTCGTGGTAGGCGGGTTGGATTCCGTTCCGGAGGGACCTCGGATCGTCCGCGACCTGCCCGTGCGCGAAGGGGGGCGGTTCGACCGATTCGCGATCGATGCCACGGCCGATACTATCCGCGAGCGACTGCACAACAATGGATACCCGCGGGGAGATGTGTTGAACCGCTTCACCGTGAACGACAGCGCGTTGCTGGCGTGGGATACTCTCACGGCGACGCCCGGGCCACGAACGAGGATTGGAGCAATCAAGATCGAGGTGAGCCCCCTCCCGGGGAAGAAGCAGCAGATACCGACCAGGATCGTGCGCCGCATCATGGGCCTCGACTCGGGCCGGCTTTTTCGCGAGTACGAGGTCATCGATGCCCAGCGCGCGCTCTACCAGACCGAGGCATACCAGCACGTATCGATCACGCCCGACTCGAGCTCCGACTCGGTCGTCACGCTATACGCGAGACTGGCCGAGGCGCCGATGCATTCGGCGCGCGTGGGAGCGGGATACGGAACCCTCGACTGTTTCAGAGTCACCGGAGAGTTCACGGACTACAACTTCCTGAGTGGCGCTCGCCGGCTCGACCTCAATGGACGCGTCTCGAAGATCGGCATCGGCAAGCCGCTGGACGGTGCGCCAGGGATGTGCCCAGCGGCGAAGCGGGACGTATTCAGCAACCGCCTCAACTACTACCTCGGCGCCACATTGCGGCAGCCAGTATTTCTCGGGCTCCGCACAGTCCCCACAATTACGGTGTATACCCAGCGCTTGTCGGAATACAACGCTTATCGCAGGACGACAACCATCGGAGGGATTGCGTCCCTGGTGTGGGGAGGTCTGACGAGGACGCCGGTGAATCTCAGCTACTCGATGGATCTCGGACGCACCGAAGCGCAGCCGGCTTTGTTCTGCGCCGTGTTCAATCTGTGCGACGCCGCTGAGCGCGACAGAATTCAGAAGACTCAGCGCCTGGCGATGCTGAGTCTCTCCGTCACGCGTGACAACTCGAACAATCTTCTCTCTCCGACTCGCGGGTCGATCGTCCGGCTCGAGGCTAGACATTCTTCGCCACTGATCCTGTCCGACAGCGGGCTACAGTTCAACAAGTTCGTCGGCGACGGGTCGCGCTACATCAATGCCGGCGGCGGCAACGTGCTGGCGCTGCGGATTCGCGGTGGCACCGTATTCGGACGCAGCCTTGGCGCCGCGACGAAATTCATTCCGCCGCAGGAGAGACTCTACGCCGGCGGCCCGACTACGGTGCGGGGGTTCCCCCAGAACGAGCTCGGCGCTCTGATCTACATCGCCCGCGGTTACACCAAATTCCTGTCGACCGATCCAGCTACAGGTCTGCCCGACACGGTGGTGCTTGCCAGCGATTCGACGTATCGCCGGATCGTGCCGGTGGGCGGCAACTCGTTGCTGGTGGGAAATCTCGAGCTGCGCTTGCGCAGTCCGGTGCTTCCCGAGCTTCTGCAGTTCACGCTTTTCACCGACGCCGGCGAAGTCTGGAATAGGGGAGCGGCGCAGGTGAAGAGCGTC
>JALYZH010000197.1 GCA_030948945.1 Gemmatimonadota bacterium
GCGCGCCGCACATCAGCTCGATCGCCAGAATGTTCTCCACATTGCGAAGAACGCGCCGTGCTTTCCACGCCGCGCCCATTGCCATCGGAACCACGTCTTCCTTGCTGCCGTCGGTGGGAATCGTGTCTACGCTTGCCGGATGAGACAGCACCTTGCATTCGCTCGCCAAGGCGGCGGCCGTCACCTGAGCCATCATGAAGCCGGAATTCACACCCGCATCGGGTGAGAGAAATGGCGGCAACCCCTGATTTAGGTCCGGATGTACGAGGCGATCGATTCTTCGCTCTGCGATCGTCGCCAGATGCGTCAGCACGATCGCGAGGAAGTCGAGCGCCATCGCGACGGCGAGTCCGTGAAAATTTCCGCCGCTCAGCGTCTCGCCATTCTCGAACACGAGCGGATTGTCGGTTGCTGCGTTCAGTTCGCGAGAGACAGCGTTGTCGATCCAGTCGAGCGCGTCCAGAACCGGACCGTGCACCTGTGGCATGCAGCGAAGCGCGTAGGGATCCTGCACGCGCGGGTCACCATGCCGGTGTGACTCGCGCAGCTCGCTGTCGGCGAGGAGATCTCGAAGCAATGCGGCGGACCGCGTTTGACCCTTCTGGCCACGCGCTTCGTGAATCCGCTCGTCGAAAGCCACCGGGGTGCCGAGCAGGGCCTCGAGGGACATGGCGCCAGCAACGTGCGCCGTCCTCCAGAGTCCGCGTGCACGTACGAGCGCGATCAACGCGACAGCGGTGTGGGTCTGGGTTCCATTGATGAGGGTGATCCCCTCCTTCGGCGCCAGCACCACCGGCTTGGTGCCGATGCGAGCGAGTACTTTCGACGCCGGCTCTTCTCGGCCTCCCTGGAACAGGGTTCCTTCGCCTATGAGCGATAGTGCCAGGTGCGCGAGAGGCGCGAGATCTCCGCTCGCGCCCACACTTCCCTGCTCGGGGATTGGTGCATAGACGTCGGCGTTCAGCATCTCGAGGAGCAGATCTACAAGCTCGGGACGAGCACCCGAGTAGCCCTTCGCTATGACGTTCGCGCGAAGGAGCATCATCGCGCGAACTTCCGGCTCCGGCAGACGATCGCCGACTCCCGACGCATGACTGCGCACGAGATTGACTTGAAGCTCCGTCAATCGGCTCGGAGGAATCGCGATGTCCGACAGCTTGCCGAACCCGGTCGTCACGCCATATACGACGGCGTCTCTCGCCACGATGTCGTCGACGACGGCACGCGTGCGCAGCATCCGCGCCCTGGCTTTCGGTGCCAGGCCAACGCGCAGTCGCTCGACCGCGACTGCGTAGGCTTCATCGACGGTAAGCGTGTCTCCATCGATGAGGAGTTTCTCGGTCATTTTTTCTTGCGGGGAGTGGACTTCCCGGCGGACCGCCGGGTCGACTTCTCTTTCGCCGCCGCGCGCTTACGGGTCGACTTGCCTACACCGGCGGTTTTCCGCGCCCCCTTGCGGACGAGCTCGCGCTGCTCTGGATCCCATCTCCAGCCAATCGCGCCGGACTCGACCTCTACTCCGCCCAACCACCGCGACTCGGTGTTGATTTCCTGCCAATCCTTCCCACCCGCGAGCACATCGCGCCCGAGCGAAGTGACCCTCAGCTCTCTCTTCACGAACTCGCGCGAGTTCTCCGCCGTAGGGGACACCACGGCGCTTCCGTCGGTCCATGTCACCAGCGGATTCTTGCCACTCAGTCTTTCCAGATAAGAGTAGAAGATTATATCGCCGAGGAAAATGCTCTCCTGCTTCTTGGCGACTTCCAGGAATGCCGCTACGGGCGTCGTGTGGCCTTCCTCTATTGCGGTGAGCGCCTCGCGCTCCGACCGCGAGAGTCCATTAGTGGTCGACGGAAATTCTTCGAGATGTCGGATCAGCGCCGACGCGAGGTAAGGCAGCCCCGAAGTGTTCTCGTTGAGCAGGCGCGAGATAGCCGACGGATCGCCCGAGCCGAGTGCCTTCCACGCTCGCTGTGCGAGCTCGAACTGCACGGAAGTCACCGCGATTCGGGAGTCGTCCAGCTCATTGAGCTTGGCGGCGGACAGCGGCGGGATGTAACCGTCAACCTGGATCAGCGAGATCTTTTTTCGACGCGCAGCACCGCGCGAAAACAGGTCGAGAACCTGAATCAGCTGCAGCTGATCGTAGAGGTCGTCCTCGAACCAGAACACGATTTCGTCGAAGTAATCCAGATGCTTGATCACCCGATCGCGTTCGGCGAAGTCTCCGCTCACGTGCGCGAAGTCGCCCCATCCTCGTTCGGAGATGAACCGCGCCCTCTGCTTGCTCAAGGCGCCGAGCGGCAGCGAAGAATCGACCGGTCCCTCGTGAAGCACGTCACGCCAGGAGATGATCTTCCCGGGTATGCCAGCCTCACTCATAGTGCCGGCAGCACTGTCGCCGTTGGTGATGTTCAGCCGCTGGGTCAAGGTCAGGGCGTTATCGGTCGGTACGTCTGCTTGTCATAGTTGAATTTTAGATCGGGTTCGGCGTTGAGGGCAATGAAGAAGCTGAACGCGAAGTTCCCGTTGGGGGCCTGAACGAAGCTGAAGATCGCCCTCCAGTCGTGCAGGTCCCTCTGGAGTGTTACGTTGTGGCTGCCGAATTTGTGCGCCTGGAAATCGTAGTTCGTGCCCCAACTCCCTGCCCATTTCGGGGTGAGGTGGAAGCTCATCTGCGAGTTGAGATTGTCGCGCGGCTGGGTGCGGACGAACGGCGCGCCGCTGATGCCGCTCGTAACGGGCACAGCACTGCTTTGGGTCGCGGCGACTTGGTCGAGGCACTGCTGATAAACGATTGGGTTCGCCTGATACGGCAAGCACTGGGTAGTAATGTCCGCGTTGACCACGATTCCGCCTCCGGTTGGCGGCCGCTGCCGGTTCGAGCTGTACTGGAACGTCGCCTGCCAGCCTTGGGTCTCCGGAATCGAGTATTGGCGGCTGCGCTGCGCTATTCCGGCGACCGGCGTAGTCGCGACGCGATTGTTTAGGGCGTCGTCCGGGCTCTGCTCGACGCGCTCGATCTGCGGATTCTGTTGAGGAACAACTCGCCCGAACACCCTCGACAGCGCGCCGAAGATTCCCGATTGTGCGTTAAGAGTGAAGTTCGCGCTGATCGTCTCGCGGAACGGCTTGAATCGAGCCGTGTCGCTGAGGACGTCGCCTTGATAAAGCGAATAGCCCACGGCGCCAGTAAATCCTGGTAGCAGGTCCGAGGTGAAGTTGGTAGCAAAGTTCGGCGTCACGAATCCCGAGCGATGGGTCTTGCGAGCGCGCTCGATGTCGTAGGCGACCGAACCGAGATCCATCGACAGAACCTTGATCTTCTTCGGCTCGGCGGTGCTGCTCGTATCGGTGCTCCTCATCTTCGCCTCGAGCACGTGCGACAGTCCGAGACTGATCTGATTTCGCGCGAGTGAGCCGAGGAAACCTTGTCGGCTCCTGTTGGTCGCCTGAAGAAACGCGGTGCTGAGGCTTCCCGACGGAGCGTACGAGAACGCAATGATGGGAGTGATCGAATGCCTGAAGCGAGTGACGGGCCCCAAACCGGGAAAGAGCGCGAACAGTGTTGGGGATGCCGACAGACTTGCCGTTACCCGCTTCGACTGATGAACGAACTGACCTCCGCTCGTGTGGGACCGAACCCAGAAGCCGTTCGAGCCATCGACGTTCTCGAACGAGACCGATGGCGACAAGTTGAGCGTTCCGTGGAACAGGCTCGGCAGGCCGAAGCTGGTGCGCCAATCGAGATTCGTGATAAACGATTTCGCGAACACCCTGCTCGATCTCTTGGACGAGTCGTTGGGATCGACGACGACGATGGTCTGCGGCGCGTCGACGACGTTGTCGCTCAGCGAGAAAGAATTATCCCAGGAAAAGCCGGCGATCTTGAGTGGCGTCGCGAAGCTGGACGAAGTTTGGTGGGTGCTGCGATTAAGTCGCGTGCTGTCGGGCAGACCCTGCGCGTTGGTGAAGAAACGATAGGTGAACTCTCCCGCCTGATCGACGTGGAGGTAGTCGGTTGTCTGATAGTTGAACGACGGCGTCCAATCGAGCCACTTCCTTACGCCGATGGTCGGAGAGCTGATGCTGAAGATCGGGAAATTCTGGTCGACCTCAAGCCGGCCTGGATGCTGAGAGCGGTTTCCACCGAGACTCAGCGAGGCCGGCCCCATCTTGGTGCTGTAATTCGCCTGCGAGCTGATCGTCGCCAGGACCTGCGCGGGGTTGAAGGTCGTCGTCCGCTGGATGAAGGTGTTGGTGACGTAGTTCACGTTCGCGGTGAGATGCGATTCCTGCGAGAAATCCTGGCTGTGCTGCCAGCTCACTCCGGTGTTCGACGTGCCGTCGCGCTGGTCATGTCGAAACGCGGCAATCCGTCCGCTCACGAATCGATCCAGCCAGCGGTACTGCATGTCGCCGTTGTACCGCACCCATCCAGGATCACCCGGGGTCGACCGGGCGCCGCTCCGCCAATCCAGCGCGAACTCGGCGTCCATGTAATCGCTGAGCGCGAAATAGTAGCCGAGGTTTTCGACATGGCGTCGGTAGGTGGGACTATTCCGGAATAGCTCGCTGACGCCGAAGCGCGGAGTGAGGACACCGCTGCGCCTGCCGGACCGCATGTCCTGGAAGATGAACGGCAGCCACATCACCGGCACCTCGCCGATGTACAGCACCGCGGGCCGCGCCACCATGATGTTCTTCGAGACCATTTTCACTTCCTTGGCCTGGAAGTGGTAGTCGGGAATCGAGTCGTCGCAGCTCGTGATCGACGCGTTTCGCGCGTAGAAGGCGGTCTCGTGACCGCGGGTGGTGTCGCTGACGAAGGCAGCCTGCCGGCCACTCACAAACCATTTTTGGCCCGACTCGATCGATGTGCTGATGTTGGTGACGAGGCCGCGGTGGAGGTCTACATTGTACGCCATCTCGCCTCGCGCGATCACGTCAGCGGCCTGGCGCGAAGGATCACGGAGCACGACCGTATCGCCGCGCGCTACGATGATCCTGGTGGAGTCGCTAAAGACAATGCTGTCGCCGACCAGCACCGTTTGCTCGCGCTCGACACCGGCTTTCTTCCCTCTCAAGTGCAGCGTTCGCGTCTGGGCGTCGAAAACCACCTGATCGCCCTGGTAGCGCGTCGGAACGTAACCCGGCTGCGACATCAAAGCCGTCATGACGGAATCGACGTCGCCCCACTTGATCAACTCTCTCGCGCGCGTCAAATCAGCCTTGGTCGAATCCCGCTGCAAAGTATCCGCGCGCGCGCGAACGGTGTCGCGTCGAGCTCCGGGAAGACTACGTACCTGCCCGGACGTGCTAGCGAGCGGAAGAAACAGTGACGCAATGAGGAGCAGGTAGAGCGATCGCGGAACCGCCGTCGCGTTCGGGCCCGGTTGCGAAACGCTGTCTGCGTCCACGCTCATCTGCCGCTTGCGCCGCTTGCGGTACGCAAAAATCGCGACGAACACACTCAGCTCATACAGTACGTACAGGGGAATCGCCAGTGCAAACAGCGAATAGGGGTCTGCACCAGGCGTGATGAACGCCGCTGCCGTCAGGCAGACGATGATCGCATGCCTCCTGTACTTCGAAAGAAACTGCGGTGTCACGATTCCGAGCGCAGTGAGTGCCAGGATGGCGATGGGCACCTCGAACACGAGCCCGAACGCCAGACACATGCTGATGGCGAAATCGAAATACTCGGTCGCCGAGATCATCGGCGTGAGTGCAGTCGACTCGATGCTCATCAGGAACTTGAGTGTCAGCGGCAGCACGACGAAGTAGCTGAGCGCGACTCCCGACAGAAAGAGCGCCACCATCGAAAGCACCACCGGTATCACGACGCGCTTCTCGTGGGTATAGAGCGCCGGCGCAAGAAATCCCCAGACTTGACCGACGATGACCGGAGATGCGAGGATCAGTCCGAGCACTAGCGATGCGTTGAGCAGTATGTGGAAGGACGTCCCCGGATGCGTGTAGATCAGTTTTTGCCCGTTCAGCAGGGGAAGGATCGGCCGCTCGAGAAGCCGGATGATGTCCAGCTTGGAGAGAAGAGCAAACGCTATCACGACTCCGAGCAGAATAGCGCCCGCAATCCAGAACAGCCTCTTACGAAGCTCCTCCAGATGATCCAGGAACGGCATCTCGTGGCCAGGAGCGTCGCTCATACCACGGTCTCGTGCTACCGGATCGACTGTAGGCGCTCGTCGGCGAGTGCGGCCTCGTCAGAGCGCGGAAAGCGCTTGATGATATCCTGGTACAGCTTCTTCGCTTCAGCGTTCTTCTTAGCGGCCTGGAGCTGCAGCGCGCGCTTGTACATCGCCGTCGGGACTCGTGGCGACCTGGGATACTTCGCGATCAACGCGGAGTACTCCGCGTCTGCAGCAGACAGGTTCCGCTCGGCGGCGTACGCCTGCGCGGTGTAGAACATCGCCTCCGGCACGTACTCGGACTTCGGGTACTTCGTAATCAGCTCGTTGAACGCGCTCCGGGCTGAGGCGTTCCCGCCCTTCAAGAGTTGGTCACGCCCCGCCTGCAGTAGCTGGAGCGGTCCCGGGCCTGTGGTCGGCGAGACTGTGTTCCCGCCCGCACTATCCCCCGGAAGGGCGGCAGCTGAGCCCTGTTCCTGTTGCCTGCTCTTCTCTTCCAGGGCCGCCCGCACGTCGCGCAGTCTCTGCTCGCTCTGTCCGCTCAGGTCCTGAAGCTGCGAGATGTTTTCCCTCATCGCCGTCATCTCGCCCTCGGACGCGGTACGCATCGCCGCCATTCTCTTGCTGAGGGTCGCGATCGAGTCGTTCAGCGTCCTCACCAAGCGGCTGACCTCGATGAGCTGCGTGCGCTGGACTGAGTCCGCTGCGCTGGAGCTGACGCGGGCAACAGCGATGTCCTGCTGCAGCTTATCGATGTCCTGCTTCGTCGCGAAGAAGCAGCCCCCGAGGAAGAGGGGAATGGCGACGACGACGAGCGAACCCGGTTTTGTCATATAGTTGAGAGGAATAGCGAAAATGTCCTGCGAAGCTTAATCATTGCGAGTAGGTTCCCACTTCGGGGTTGGCGAGGATTGGCGACCATGCAGCCAGTCTCGCTCCCTTGTTATGTGTGAGCTGCCGCGCACGACCGCTTTCGGTATCGAGAATCCATAACTGCTTGTCACCGCTCCGCGTCGAGGAAAAGACGAGGTGGCGGCCATCAGGCGCCCAGGACGGATCCTCGTTTTCTCCTTCGCTCGTGAGCTGCTTTGGAATGCGGTCCCGCAAATCGATCATCCAGACCTGAAAATTCCCGTTCTGCTGCTCGTAGGCGACCGCTCGACCATCGTGTGACCAGTCCGGGCTTGCCCGATAGCTGCGCGTTCCAGCCTCATACGGCACGAGCAGCTGAACGTTCGAGCCGT
>JALYZH010000199.1 GCA_030948945.1 Gemmatimonadota bacterium
AAAGGTACATATATGCGTAGATCAAATTCCCACCGATTCCGATTGCTGGCTGCCCTCGGGGTGGTCAGCGCGGTAGCGGCCACGGCCTGCAACACCGACAAGATCCTTACGGTAAACAGGCCGGACATCGTTCCAATCACTTCGGTCACTGACAAGACCGCGCTTCCGACCGTGTATGGCGGCGTTCTCTCCGACTTCCAGATCGGATTTAACGGGAACTCCGCCGGCCAGGGCGGGGTGGTCAACTATAGCGGAGTGTTGGGCGACGAGTTTTACATCACGGACACGTTCACAACGCGTGTTCAAATGGACGCGCGCAACACAACCACGGACAATGCAGAGAATGAGACTGCCTTTCGCAATCTGGCCCGCTCGCGCCAGTCGGCCGAGCAGGCGGCGGCGAAGTACGCGCAGTTGGCTTCGACTTTTGTTCCAGGGGAAGTGAGTGGCTTCAATGGCCAGCGCGCAGAGATCTTCAACATCGCGGGACTGGACTATGTGCTGTTCGCCGAGATCTACTGCTCGGGAGTTCCGTTCGACTCGGTGACAACCGATGGAGCAATCGTCGGCAAGCCGGGGTTGAGCACAGTGGAAATTCTGCGGACAGCAATCAACCGGTTCGACAGCGCCACTGCCGTGGCAGCCTCTATCAATCCCGTAACGGCCGCAGCAACGGCGCAGCTGCGCCTCGCGAGAGTCGGCAAGGCTCGCGCGTATCTCGACATGGCCAACACGTATGGGGACGCTTTCCTGGATTCCGCATTAGTTGCCACTGGTGGTACGAGCGCAGCGACTGGCGTACCAACTACCTTCTCGTACCTGGTGTCTCACTCGAACAACACAATTGGCGAGAACAACGGCGTCTGGAGTTATGTGATCAACCAGGCGCGCTGGGGTGAGGCAAACCGCGAAGGAAGTGCTGCCGCAGCCGGCAACGTCGGCCTCGCGTATCGCAGCCAGTTCGTCAATGGCGCCGACGTCCGCACGGCTTTCCTGCCTGGGATTGCGGGCTTCAATAACGTGACAAATTTCCGCACCCAGAAATACCCGGCACGCGAGACTCCGATCGTTGCTGCGAGCGGAACCGAAGCCCGCCTGATCGAGGCCGAGGCCTATCTCCGCAAGAACGACATCGCAAACTGGCTGATCAAGATCAACGATCCAAGACGCGTGCTATCGCTGAATCAATGCGCGCCGAACGCGCCCACCTGCACCAATCCGACAACGGTCGGTGGTGTGGAGACCAGCGCCGCTACGCATACAACGCCAACAGGCCTCGCCGACCTCGTCGATCCGGGAACGCAGGTCGCCCGGGAAAATCTGACGTTCGCCGAGCGGGCATTCTGGATGTACGCCACGGCTCACCGCATTGGCGACATGCGGCGCTTGATCAGACAGATCGGACGCCAGTTCAACGCCGTTTACCCAACCGGCGCCTACATTCTGGCGGGGCAGCCCGGCGGCGTGTACGGACCGGCTGTCAATTTTCCGATTCCAATCACGGAGGAGAGCAACGGCATCTACAAGACCGCCAGTTGCAGCACGACCACTCCGTAGAGCTGTCGCTGCAGGAAATGACGAGTGGGGAGCGCGAAAGCGCTCCCCACTCGCATTGTCGGGCTAAACTGGACAATCTTAGGCGATGACAGCATTCCAAATCGCATTGATTGCTCTCGCAATCCTGGTCATTGGGCTAGGCGCCATTGTCTGGCACGTCATAGGTCACCTCGTCGTCGGCTACGCCAAGATGGAGGCCGACGAGCGAATTGAGGAAAATGCTCCGGCCCCGGAAAGGAGGTCGAATTGAAGATCACTCTGGTCAGTCATGCCTCGATTCTCGTGGAGACGAACGGGATCCGGATTCTCACGGATCCCTGGTATTCGGGTCTCATCTACCAGAATGCGTGGGAACTTTGTCCCGCCCCGCGTGTGCTGCCCGACTTCCGGCTGCACGATGGAATTTTCATCTCCCACGCGCATCCGGACCACTATCACCTTCCTACGCTCGAGCGGATAAAGGAGGAGAGTGGGCGAGACGTGCCGATCTTCGTCGCAAAATTCTTTCACGGCACCATTGCCCGCGACCTCCGCGATATGGGGTTCCGTGAGGTGATCGAGATGACACCCGGCCAGGAGATCAAGCCGTTTCCAACGGTGACGCTGTACAGCCAGCAATACCGCATGGACGACTCGCTGCTGGTAGTAGTCGGCGAGGGGGACGAGACACTCGTCAACATCAACGACGCTCCCCTGCGCGGCTCCACGCTCGACGACCTCGCGCGGCGCTATCCGAACGTGGACTATTGCACCGCGCAGTTCGCGATCGCGCAGGGCTACCCTTACTGCTACGAGAACGTGCCCGCCGACTTCAATCGCGAAGATCTCGTTCGCCGGTTCGACTCATTTGCGCGCATTCTCAAGCCGCGCCACATGATTCCGTTCGCCAGCTTCGTGCGCTTCTGCAACAGCGATAATGCGCACATGAACAAGCACAAGATGGGGCTCGCCGAGCTGCAGAAGGTGAGCACGGCGGAGCTCACCGTCCTTTACCCGGGCGACTCGATCGAAAGAGGAGTGGTTTCGCGCGATCCAGCCAACCGGGACCACTTCGACTCGGCGCAACACGACACGAGCTTTGTGAGCGAGCGTGAGCTCGTCCCACTCGACGATCTCGATCAGAAGATGCAGCAGTTCACCCGAAAGCTCGCCAGCCGGGTGCCCCGTCTTCTCCGGCGCAAGCTGCCGCGATTCGCGTTCGTGCTGACTGATCACCCCTGGGGCTATCTGGTGGCGAACGACCACGCGATCCGTCGGTCGAAATCGGAGCTGGAGAAGGAGCCGATCCAGTACCACCTTGCCAGTGAGGTGCTCGCGCACGCGGTTGACCACGATTGGGGCTGGGCTGACCTGTCGATCGGCGCGCGGTTCAAAGCGCGGGTCGCTCCGGGCTACGAGGGCCGCGAGATCTGGTTCTGGGTTATCCCAATGCTTGGCGGAGAGGGATACCTGACTCTTCGCACCCTCTGGTTCATGCGGCCGCGCGCGCTCAAGGTCTGGTGGGGTCGCCGGCTCGAGGTATTCGACTACCTGCGAAACATGGTGAGCGGACGTTTCATGAGTTCCGTGATCCGGAAGAAGACGTCGGTCATCAGTCCCTGATCCGAGCTTTGCGACGAAGCCTGCAGGCGAGCTCTATTTCTGGAAGCGGTAACCCGCTTTACGCACGGTGATCAGGTGTCGTGGCTGTGCCGGGTCGGGCTCCAGCTTGAAGCGGAGTCTTGCAACGTGTTGATCGACGGTGCGCGACGTGACCCCGAGACTGTAGCGCCAGACCTGGCGCATTAGCGTCTCGCGGGACACGATGTCTCCGCCCGACTCGATGAGGAATCCGAGCAGGTCGAACTCCATCGGACTGAGATCGACCGGCTTTCCTCCGCGGACCACGGTCCTCGTTCTCAGGTCGACGACGACGTCGGAGAAGCGGTGCTGCGCCACTCGCGCTGAACCCTCTCCCGGCGAGCTTCTCCCACCTGGCGCGAGCCTCCGTATGATTGCGTCCACTCGGGCGAGAAACTCGAGGACGCCGACTGGCTTCACGACGTAATCGTCGGCGCCGATGCGAAAGCCCTGGACTTTGTCCACTTCCTGATCGCGCGCGGAGAGAATGAGCACTGCCGCCGCGCCTCCACGCGCTCTGTAGCGACGAAGGTCCTCGAAGCCATTCATACCCGGCAGCATGAGATCGAGAACGATCAGGTCGGGGTTGTGCTGCTCTAGCCAGGTGAGGCCGGCATTTCCGTCGGTGACGCATTCCACCTTGTAGCCTTCGACTTCGAGACTGGTGCGCAGACCGAGCGCGAGAGTCTCGTTGTCCTCGAGTATCAGGATCGACCGGTCAGGCACGACTTCGCTGCCCGATGGCTGCCAGGCGTGGGTCATGGCGCGCCACCGTTCTGGCTGCTGTGCAGCACGAGTGTGAACCGCGTGCCGCCCGTCGGCGTCGGCGAGAGCTGCGCGTCGGCGTCCATCGCCGTCGCCAGATCGCGCACGATCGAGAGCCCCAGTCCTGCACCACCCGTGCTGTCGTCCACTGTTCCTCCCACCCGGAAGAAGGGCTTCCAGACATTGTCCCGCTCGGATACAGGTATTCCCGGTCCCGAGTCGTCGACCCACAGCCGAACGATTTTCTCCTCCTTGCGCACGCCGATCGTGATTGTTTGTCCAACCGGCCCGTACTTGGCCGCGTTATCCAGGACGTTGATGAGAATCTGGCGGATCGCACCCGGATCGCCGCGCGCGATTGCCGGCTGTGCAACGTCGAGGTCGATCCGCATCTTCCGCGCTTCGGCCAGCGGAGCGAAGAAATCTGCCGCTGTCTGGGCGACATTCGCTACATCGACCGGAGTGGAGCGTAGCTGGAGCTGTGGCTTCGCCGCGGCGAGCACTGAGTTCGACAGCGCAATAAGGCGGTGCGTTTCGCGCTCGACGATCTCCAGCGATCGCTCCCGCTCCAGCTCCGTTCGCGTGCGGCCGAGGCGAAGCAGCTGTACGAACATGAGGATCTGCTGGAGCGGCGTTCGCAGCTCGTGAGACACGTTCGCCAGGAAACGCTCGCGCGAGCGGACGAGACGAATCTCGCTGCGGAGGGACATGAAGCCGGCGATCGCGAGCACCATGCTTCCCGCTAGAAGCAGCAGCGACGCTGGTACGCGGGAATCCGGAATTCCGCCGGGAACGAGAAATCGCGCGATGTTTGGTCGAAGCGAAACCCATAAAGTCATTTCGCCGATGTAATCCAGCGGTGCCACTCCGTAGACGTTGGAGGAGAGGCCGCGCTTAGGGACCTGATCAGGGCTCCCCTTGGGCGCCTGAAAGATGATTCTGTCCCTGGAGTCGGTTATGGTCAGCGTCAGCAGCGAATCGGCAGGCATCCCACCCGGCCACCTGCTGCCCTTCATCTTCCGCACTCTGTCTGCGGAGGCCGCTGTCAGTGTTGATCGAGTTCCTTCCTCGACGTAACCCGGCACCATCGGCGGCATCACCTTAACCACCCGATACATCAGCGAGAAATCCGCCGTGTCGCGCACACCGTAGCAGGAGCGATAGCCGTATACCGCAATCACTCTTCTGGCGGAGTCGACTGCGGGCGAGTAGGCAATCGCCTCTCTTCCTCCAGGTGTGTCGACAAACAGGTATCCGAATCCGGACCTTTTGACCCAGGTGGCACCGGCGAGTGTCGGAACGGAATCAAGGATAAACTTTTCGACCTCGGGTGTGGCTCGTCCACCGGCGTAGCTGATCGCGCGTGAGGGGATATCCATGCGAAACCTGTAGATCGGGAACTTCTCAGGCGGGCCGCAACGTTCCGTCGTGTCGGGGATCGCGGGAAGTACATTCGCCGGCGGCAACGCGCTTCGCACCCACGGATCACCAGGATGAAGCGGATCGTATGCCCTCGATCGCTCGCGCGCGAAGAGATAGGCGCGAGTCGAGTACAGATAGCTCGCGAACATCGCGTAGTCTCGAACGGTCCGTTCGGCGGCGGCCTTACGCTCCTGTGCGTTGCGCATGGACTCGCGAACCGCGAGAGCGGATACGACTACAATGCCGAGAAGCGCCCCGCCAAGCAGCAGTGGCCGGGCTCCGTACGCTCGCATGTGACTCGTGATAGACATCGTATTGGACGGGTGTGACTGCGGATACAATACGTCCCCGGCGCCGATTCCGCTCTGCGGACGATGTATGCGAATTGTAAAAATGTCGCCAAGCCATCATCTGCGGCCCCTTAACACCCGGCAAACTACGAAACGCCCACATAGCAGACTCACGCCTCCTCCAGTACGTATGCAAACTGTAAAAGGTGGCACCCGGCAGGCCCCGAACGGTTGTCCATGTTGTATGATGCCGGCATGAGATCACCGACGGTGAAACGGGCAGTCGGACTCGCTGCGCTCGTAGTGTGCGGTGGTTGCGCAAACTACGTTCTGGTATCCGATGCGCCATCGACCGCCAGTGGCGACGTGCGCTTGACGCTGTCCGAAAACGCCGCCGGGACCTCCTACGGTCCCATTGGATCAAGCGTGCGCCAGGTAGAAGGCACGGTTGTGGCGGCGAATGATTCGGCGATCTCGATCTCGGTAGCGAGCGTAGTTCGGCGGACAGGACTGGGCGAGAGCTGGTCAGGCGAGATGGTTTCGATTCCCCGTCGGAGCATCAGCTCGACCGAGGCGAAGCGATTTTCGTTTTCCCGCACGCTGGCAACCGTGGGCGCGGTCGTAGCAGGAGGCCTCGTCGCCCGGACAGCGATAGGCGGTGGAGAGTCGACGGGCAGCGGTGCCAAGAAACCGGGCGGCGGCAACTAGCTCCGACTTCGCACGAATAGACCGTCTACGGACTGTACACCATTCGTAGACCGTTCTTTTACCCCTCGCCGCGTTACTCACGGACATTTTGCATACAAGTGCGTCGTGTTGAGCGTTGCTCAACACGTCGTGCTGGGGGCATTTCCCCAAAACCTTCTTTGCAGGGGGAGAATGTATGCGACTATTACGTAGTCTGGGCCACGCGGGAGCACTCGCCTTCTGCGCAGCGCACAGTTTGCGCGCGCAGAGTGGAACCACCATCACGGGCCGCGTAACGAACGAATCGGGAGTGCCGTTGCCGAGCGCCACGGTCACGATCCCCGCGCTCGGAATACGCGTGGTGGCGAACGCAGAAGGAAACTACACCCTCGTGGTGCCCGCGTCGCGCGCCAACGGACAATCGACCGCGGTTCTTGCGCGCGTAATCGGATACACGGCCGCCTCGTCGCCGGTGGTTCTCACCGCGGGCAGCAGCGTGACGCAGAATTTCGCGCTGGCAGTAAATCCACTTCGGCTCGACGAAGTGGTTGTCACGGGTGCGGGAACGTCGACCAGCAGAGAGCGGCTCACGACGACGATCAACTCGGTGGACAGCACCGCGATACGGCGCGCGTCGAGTCCGCAGAACCTGGTGAGCGCTCTGGCGGCGCAGGCGCCGAACGTCGAAGTGCGCACCGCGGGGGGCGACCCCGGAAGCTCGGCGTCGATCAAGATTCGCGGCGCCTCCTCGCTCTCCGGGACCAATCAACCGCTGTTCGTCGTCGACGGCCAGCCGGTAGACAACCAGACTTTTTCGACACAAAGCTTTGCCACCGGGTCGGGCACTGCGGGCGTCAACAATACCTACAATTCGGGGGCGAGCACGGTCTCCCCGAATCGAGCCTCGGATATCAATCCGAGCGATATCGAGTCGATTCAGATCCTGAAGAGCGCAGCGGCCGCTGCGATATACGGCGCGCGCGCTGCGAACGGGGTCGTGCTCATCACGACCAAGTCGGGACATGCGGGCGCAACGCAATACACGCTCAACTCCAGCTGGGGATTCGACAAGGCATACGCCCCGCACATCCTCCAGAATCAATACGTCCAGGGCCGGGACGGCGTTGCCGCGACGTGCGGTGGACCCGATTGCGTGGTCACGCGCTACTCATGGGGGCCGCTGGCCGCAGCGGGCACTCCGATGTACGACCACCAGAACGAGCTGTTCGACACTGGCGTGACTGCCGATAACTCGCTCCAGATCTCCGGTGGAAATGACCGGACTCAGTTCTTCGTGTCGGGCGGCATGACGAATCAGAACGGCTTTCTCAAGGGACCGAACAACAAGTACAACCGTGCCGATCTACGCCTCAAGGCAACGCAGCAGGTGAACTCGAAGCTCAGTATCACCGGCAACCTCGCGTACAACGACTCGCGGGGCAGATACGTGCAAAAGGGCTCAAACCTGTCAGGGCTGATGCTCGGAGCTCTCCGGACTCCGCCGAGCTTCAACAATGGCGATACCTACACTCCGTTTACATCGCCGGATTGCGTCCCGTTTTGCGGTGGGCTTCAGCGGACCTTCCGCTTTCCGAACCCCAGCAGCGTAGACGCCATGCAGAACGCGATCTACTACGACAACCCGTTCTTCGTTCTCTCGAATCCTGCCAACACGAATGAGCTGGGACGCGCGGTGTCTAATCTGAACGTCGACTGGAATCCGCTCGAGTGGCTCAGCGTGAAGGAGAGCCTCGGCGCCGACTATTACAACGACTGGCGTCTGGAAGCATTGCCGCTGACGTCCGGATTGGACGCGCTTGGCAACGTCACACGGAACGACTTGAACAATCTCGAGATAGATCACAACCTGATCGCTACGGCCCGTCACAGCCTTGGGACCCGCGGCGACTTCACGCTTACGATCGGCCAGAATCTGAACTCACGCCGCTTCCGCCAGACGTACACTTTCGGCGAGCAGCTGATCGCACCGCTGCCGTACAACGAGCAGAACACAATCGCTCAACAGACGGCCGAGTACCGGTCGCTGCGACACATCGAAGCCTACTTCGGCCAGGCCGAAGTTAGTTTGCTCGACCAACTCGTAGTAAACGTGGGTATACGCAACGACGGCTTCTCGACATTCGGTGCCTCGAATCAGCGGGCGAATTACCCAAAGGCGAGCGCTGCGTGGACCTTCAGCAACCTGTTGAACCACGGCAGTCACACAGGGTTGCTCTCGTTCGGCAAGCTGCACGTTGCCTACGGTGAAACTGGAAAAGAGCCGCCGGCATACGCATCGTCGACAGCGCTGAGCTCGGCGATCGCTTACACGCTGGGCGGTTGGGGTGATGCGCTCAAGTCAGGCATCAATGGCCAGGGCGCGCTGGGGACGCTGACACAGCTTGGCAATCCCGACCTCAGGCCCGAGCGAAATCGCGAGACCGAGTTCGGCGCCGATCTGGCTTTCCTGAACGGCAAGGCAGATCTGTCGGCTACGTACTACAACAAGCACGGAACCGATCTCATCCTGGCGTCGCCCGTTCAGGCTTCAAGCACCGGCGCAATCACGAAGATCCAGAATGCCGCTTCGGTCACCAACAAGGGTGTCGAGCTGGTGCTCAATCTGCATCCCATCCAGACCGCAAATGCGCAGTGGGATGTGGGTGCTCAGTTCGGCCAGAACCGTGGACGGGTGATGAGCTTGGCCGGGGCCGAATTCATAGCGTACACGAGCGAAGGATTCACTGGTGCAGGTGGCTCCTCGACGCTCGGGTTCCAGCCGGGAGTCATTCGTGGCGCGGACTTCCTGCGCTGCGGCAACGGATCGCGCGCAAACGTGCCGGGGCTGCCGGGAACGCAACTCGATATAGACGCGCTCTGCGGAAATGCGCCCAAGGGAGCGCTGTTCCTCGGACCCAGGGGAACTCCAATCCCTGATCCGGTGCAGCGGGTTATAGGTGATCCGAACCCCAAGTACACGATGTCATACAACAGTTCGCTCAAGCTTTGGAACAAGCTGACCGTCTCCGGACTGCTCGACGTCCGGAAGGGTGGACGGGTGTGGGATGGCACTCGCGGAATTCTGGATTTCTTCGGAACCAGCCAGGACACCTATATCCGGACTTTGACCAACGGGGAATTCGGGAAGAACTACCTGACAGACGTCTATCCAGTGGTTGCGGGGCCGGGTAAGGGCGTGATCGCGTTTCACAACCCAACCGAGTGGCAGAACTGGTTTCTCGGCAATGGCGGTGGGTTCGGACCTGTTAGCGCCCAGTTCATGGAAGACGGCAGCTTCGCAAAGCTCCGCGAGCTATCGCTTCAGTACGCTGTCGACCAGGGCTTCCTCAAGTCTGCGACTGGATTCTCCAGTGCGACGATCCGGTTGAGTGGCCGGAACCTCAAGACGTGGGCGCGCTACAAGGGCTTCGATCCCGAATCGAATCTCGGCGGGGCCGAATGGCTGACGCAGGGAATCGATTACTTCAACAACCCGCAGAGCCGCTCCTTCATCATTTCCATCAGCCTCAGCCACTAGGC
>JALYZH010000217.1 GCA_030948945.1 Gemmatimonadota bacterium
ATGGAGTGCCTGAGCGTGTCACGACCGTTGATGTCGCTCACAGCGTAGGACACGCTGCCGCTTCCCACTTGGGCGAAGTTGAGGATTTCGGTGATGAGAGCGGCCAGGTGCTGTTGATTGGTTCTCACGCGCGCCAGGTCAGCGTGCTGGTTCTCCGTGACCGGCCCTCGCAGTCCCATATCGAGGAGGTCGATGTACCCGGCGATCGCATTGAGTGGCGTGCGTAGTTCATGGCTCATCGCGCGGAGGAACGCTGTCTTCGCCCTATTCTCGGTCTCGGCATCGTCGGCCAAGCCCCGCTCGCGCAGCGCGCTGAGGAGCATCTGCTCCGCGACCCGCCGCTGAAGACTTAGCGTATCGTCCGGCGTGCTCGAGTCGCCAATCTGGATACCGAGGGCCTCGGCCCTCCCGTCGTCCGTGATCACCGGCCACACAGTACACTTCCAGCCACTCGCTCTCTTACTCGCCGCGTCGATGCGCGCATCCAATTGTTCGACGCCGTCGCGACGTGCCCGATCGAGGAGTGCGCTTAGCGCTCCACCTTCCGTCCCGGTGAATACGGTGGCGATAGGTACTCGGGGCGCGCCACGATTGGGGATGCCGGCCAAGCGGCAGAACGCGGAGTTGGCGTAGACAAGCGCGTGCTCAGCTCCATGTGTAATGGCGAATGGCACTGGGGACTGCTTCATGCAGCGCCGCAACGCTTTCTGGACTGAAAACCTGGTTGGGAGCGCGGCACGTGGCCGCTTCTTGGATTTCATTCTTGGCTATTTGCGGCGCTTTGCCTTAGCCAATTTCGTCCGGGAGTGGCCCGGACCATGATTATTTCATCGCGCCCATGCGAATGGACGATCGTCGGCGACATTTCAATTCCCATGCGACCTGTTCCCGCGCAGAAGTGACCTTCATCCAGGAAATCTTTGCTACCAAGCGTGGTACCAACGATTTCAGGTACTGGACTAGATCCCGTTAGCTGTGCGACGGAGAATCTACGTCGGCGGAAATTGTTGTAGGGCGTAACGCCATCGTCGAGAGTGGCAGCGGTTCCGTCGTGGAAATACGCAAGATGCTGCCAAAGGCGCGCAACGAAGTGGTGCGATAGGACTTGTTTTGCCGTGCGCGAGGCACAGGAGACGTCCTGTCCGATCTCCGATACTGTATCCAATACACCGGGCGAGTTGTGGGAGTTCCTTGTTCTCCCAAACTCCGATCAGCGTGCTGGCAGACGCGTAACGTCGACGAGCATCCCTTTCACCGCTGCCTCGACCTCCGGTGAGGCTATGGCTTCCACTCTTCCGCCCAGGCAATCGCCAAGGAACTGTTCCGTCGCACGATTGACCGCAAGCGCGGTCGCCGCCTCACCAAATCCGTGCCCCTCATTCGACGCGAGGAGGTACGTCACGGGAATTCCGCGTCGGTGCCAGGCCGTCGCGATCTGATCCGCCTGCGTCTTTGTCACACGCGGATCGTTCGCACCCTGAAAGATCAGCAGCGGTGCGCGAGCTGAGTCGGCGCGGAATAACGGGGAGCGGGCGATCATGTCCGCCCGGTCCGCGGAGTCCCTCGGGTCTCCAACGAACGGATACCACGATCGCGGCAGAAAAGGCTTCCACGAGGGCGGGAAACTCTCGAGAAGCGTGACGAGGTTGCTCGTCCCGGCGTAATCGACCCCGCACGCGAACGTCTCGGGCGTGAAAGTCAGACCGACCAATGTTGCGTAACCGCCGTAACTGCCGCCCATGATTGCAACGTGCTTCGTGTCGACCAATCCCTGCTTCGCGAGGTACGCAATGCCATCGAGCAGATCGGTGTGCATCGCACCCGCGAACTGCTTTTTCGCCGCGCGCGCGAAACGCTTGCCGAGGCCCGTCGTACCGCGGTAGTTGACATTGAGCACCGCATAGCCGCGGTTCGCCAGCATCTGCACGTCGGAGCGGAATTCCCACATGTCACGGCCGCCCCACGGGCCGCCGTGCACGAGTACGACCAGCGGCAGATTGCGCGGCGGCTTGCCGAGCGGGAGCGTGACGTATCCGCTGAGCGGTGTTCCGTCCCGCGCCGTGAATGCGATCGGCTTCATCGGCGCGAACCTGTACTTCGCGAGCCCCGGCCTCCCCTCATAGAACTTCTCCAACCGTCCGGTCTGCTTGGTGTAGATGTACGTCGCCGCCGGCCTCGTCGGCGTGTGAAGCGTCACCACCCAACGGGATCTGTCACTCGTGCCGCTCCCCATCTCCACCACTCCGCCGCCCATTCGACGCGTCGCGTCCAGAAGCTGCTTCATGTCCGGCGTCTTCGCGTACATGCGCGCGGTATCGCCGATGTAGCGGGTCATCAACAGCTCGCCGGTCAGGTCGTCGAAGAGAACCTGATCGATGTCGGATTGATCGAGTGGATCGGTGTCGACGACATCCTCTCGTCCGGAGACCAGATCGATGAGAACGAGGCGATTGAGATTGCTCCCCTGGTTGCTGATCGCATACAGCCGGCCGTCGGACGAGAATCTTTGGGGACTGATTCGGTCTTCGACCGAATAGGATTTCACCATCCGCCATGGAGTCTGCTCCGAGTCGCGGGCCCACAATGAGTAGTGGCCAGCCGAATCGATCGCAGTTGCGGCCCGCACCTGATTCCTCAGATCGGCAGTGTAGCCGACGAAATTGCCTGGATTGGTGGCAGCGAGCTCGAGCGCGCCGGTCGCAAGGTTCGCACGATAAGCATCCGCAAGCTCCGGATTCCGGTTGTTCATCGTGACGATCGCGATGTCCGGCGTGCCCGCTGGCAACGACAGCAGCTCTACTTCGACGTTCTTGAACGGCGTAAGATCGAGTGGCCTTGACTCTGTGTCGGTGATGGTCGCGACGTAGAGGTGATAGTTCTCGTCCCCGCCTCGATCCTGAATCCACAGGATTCGCTTGCCGTCGGCGGACCACCAATATGACGAGACCGATCGTATCGAGTCGCGCGTGATTGCGCGCTCAGTCTTCGACCCGCTTCGCCGAACGAATACGTTCGAATGTCCACGTCACGGTTTTATGTAGGAGAGCCAGCGACCATCCGGTGAGATGCCGCCCCATTGGATCAACGGCGATTCATACAGAGCCTTGATCGGGATGAGCGCGGTAGAGAATCTTTTTGTATTCGAGCGTCCGAATAGAAAGAGCTTGCTTCGGCGGGCTTATGTGACAAGCCAGGCGCGATGAATGCGGCTAGCGATGCTAGTGCAGTGAAGGTGTGCATGAATTGACCACGGAGAGAGGCAGGATGGGATTCGGGTGGTCTACAGTTGACACCGCAATCAGCCAAAGGGTTGAGCAAGCCACGCTATCCCATCGGTTTTCCATCGATGATAACGGCCTACTCTACGCTACGGGCGCTGATTCCGCCG
The DNA here is from genome assembly GCA_030948945.1 of Gemmatimonadota bacterium. Next base: position 3,389 of record JALYZH010000217.1, read on the forward strand.
GACTTGTTTCTTCCGTCGGCTGGGCGTTCCACCGGTCGGTGTGGATGCAGGCGATAACACGTAGGTAAGGTCGTAAAGGCGCGCCTCTCCACGTCCCCGAGAACCGCTCTCGCGAAGAAGCGCGACCAGACGTGTCAATAAGACATTCGCCTTTCTCAGTTCCGCCGGCGTGAGCCATCCGCGCCACCGAGCTGCCCAAAGGTTCCTTGCCGGGCCGCGTGCAACGGCGTAATCGGACTTGAAGCCCTGGGCGAAGCGGCGGTGTGCAATCCGTAGCGCACTGCCTGCGTAGGCGGTCACCGCGCGTACCTTACGCGGATCACCAAGCTCATATCGTAGGAACATTGGTCGCCCCGGAACATCGTAAACCGCCGTAGCGCGTCCTTGGGAGTTGGTTGAAAGAGTTTCCAGCAGTAGCCCGACTCTCCGCAAGACGCGAACATGGTGATAAAGAGAGTCCGGCTTTCGGCCGAGAAACCCTCCCAGCCACATGACGGTGCATGGGCCGTTTGCCGCCACTGCGTCGAGTATTTCGTCCCGTGCGGGCGAGATTATCGCCCGCATTTGCGTGAGATCTCGGATGTAGTACGGCTTGTTCCTGCCGCCGGCTCGGCTCATATGATTAAACAGGCTCAAAGGTGGCGTGGCGCTTCCGGTATTGAATATCCTTCACAAAATTCAATACCGATAGTATTATCGTTAAAACGGGTTGGGTCTGGTAGTCGCGAAAGGAGTGTGAATCATGTATGCAGAGCTGGGCGGCAGAGGCCTCTTGTTGATTGGAGCTTGCCTCGTCGGCCTGTCCTCAGAAGCTGCGACTCAAATCCGGAAGCGAACCATGTCGGTGGATGACCGCTTTCGCTTCGTGGAAGCTGGTAGCCCGGTCATCTCGCCGGATGGGCGCTGGGTCCTGTACACCCGCACGCGCTTGAGCCTGGCAGACAATGCTCAGCACGTTACAACCTGGCTCGCGCGAACAGATGGCGATGTGTCCTCAAAGCAGTTTCTGCGCGAAGGCGATGGGTCTCCAACGTGGGCGCCTGATTCGCGTTCGATCTTCTTCTTCCGGCGTGTGACGGCTGGCGGCATGGCCAGCGGTGAGCTGTTTCAGCAGCGCGTTGAAGACACACTCGCGATTCAGCGGAGCCATTTGGGCTCAGCTGCCGGGGGCCAATGGCAGCTCTCGCCCGACGGGACCTTCTTCCTCGTCAGCCGTGACGAGCAGACACCGAGCGCTCCCGGCGCAGAGTCAGACGTAGTGTTCGTGGACGAAGGGTCGAACGGCCAAGTCCGTTACTACTGGACCAATTTATGGCGATACGATCTTCACGCCGAAACGTTGACACGGCTCACTCATCGAGACTGGTCTATCAACAGTGCCGATCTGTCGCCAGACGGACGGAGCGCTGTGGTTGAGGCACAACCGGACAACCAACGCAATACTGGCTGGAAGACGGAGATCTTCATCGTCGATCTTGCAAGTGGTGCAGCACGTCAGTTGACGCACAACGTGGCACCCGAGAGAAATCCGCGCTGGTCACCAGATGGGAAGTCCGTTCTGTTCTTTGCGGTTCGGCTCGACCGTTGGGAGAACGGCAACGGCGACTTGTGGCAAGTAGACGTTGCAACCGGGGCAACAAAAGATCTCACTCCAGAGCACACTGGCAGATTTGTCCAGCCCGTCTTCTCGCCCGACGGCGGGTCGCTCTTTGCGGGAAGCGGTTTCGGCACTACTCGTTTTCCCGTGCGTGTTGACATCGCTTCCGGAGTCGTAACGCCGCTTATCGAGACGAATGGGGTCGCTGGCGTAGGATCGTGGTCCCGCGACCGACGCACTTTCGCCTATCGCTATCAGGACGGTCAGACGGCGCCCGACATTTATATCGGCACAGTCGGAAATCACGAGGACCGCCAAAAGCGGATCACGGACCTCAACCCTTGGATACGCGATGAAATCGCACTGGGGGCTGTCCAGCTTGTGCATTGGCGGAGCACCGACGGGTTGTCGATCGAGGGCCTGTTGACTCTGCCACCGAGCGATAGTCAAGCGAGGCCGCGGCCCCTGATCGTGCACCTTCCCTGCGGTCCGGGATGCGGATGGGTGAAAGAGTTCTCCCTCAAGAATCAGGTTTATGCCGGACTCGGGTACGTCCAACTCTCCCCCGTCGTCCGGGGCAGCAACAACTACGATGACCGCTTCATGCGCGCGAACTACTTCGATTTGGGAGGAGGCGAGTTGCGTGATGTGCTTAGTGGGGTGGATGCCATGATCGCGAGAAAACTTGCGCACGTCGATAGCCTCGCGCTTGATGGCTGGTCGTACGGTGCGATTCTCGGTGGCTACGCACTAACGCAGACGACGAGATTCAAGGCCGCAAGTCTCGGTGCGATGGTCAGCGACTGGACGAACGACTATGGCTCGAGCGCCTACTACAGTACGTCGCGGTGGTTCCTGGGTGGCAACCCATGGACGAATCCGATATGGCGCGAGCGAAGCAGTCTGACCCACGCCGACCGGGTGCGCACCCCGACTCTCCTGCACCACGGTGATAACGACGATACGGATTTGCCTTTCCACAGTATGAATTACTTCGCCGCGCTCCGAACGTTTGGCACTTCCGCCCGGTACATTCGATACCCCGACGAGGGACACGACCTCCACCAGCCGCAGCACATCCGCATTCGGGACGCCCAGGATGTGGCTTGGATGCAGCGCTTCGTACGTGGAATCACAAGCACCGAAAGCCTTCCCTGAAGAACTCTTCCGTCAGTTAACTGCCTCCTTGATTCGAGAAGTAGGAGTCGGCCACTGATCGTCGACGGGGAGCGAGCGTGCGCTCTGACTCGTTTATACCTTGCAGCCGCCGAACCGCGGAGCTGCATGTGAAGCGACGCCGCTGAAATTTTTTCGATTCCGGGCGGAAAGATCACTTCTTCGGCATTTGCTTCGACCAGGCAGCGTATCCGAAGCCCCCCGGGAAATAAGTGGCCGGCCTCTTCAGTCGCGTGAGAACGGCACTCGCGAACGACCCGCGTCGAAGAGAAAGCGATGTTCGGCCGCGCTTAAGAGAATGGTCGTGCTCGATCTCCGTGTGCCGGCGCGCGGTTCTCCAGAGCGGCGACGGCTCCTCGCGATCTAGTTCACCACGACCACGCGCTTCGCCCGGACGACTCCGCGCTTACTCTGCTTGCCTTCAACTACGATCACGGCGTCCTCCTGAAGCTTTGCCGCGAAGGTGACCGGGAGAAGCTCTCCCCCAGGTCCGATGATGGTCGTGTTCTGGTCGATGCGCACCGCAACGGGCTTTGAAGTGCCTGTTTTCT